>CAXTUT010000005.1:0-29116 GCA_964247465.1 uncultured Caulobacteraceae bacterium
CCGGCGCCCAGTACGACCACCGCGGCGGCGTTCGGGCTCCACGACGGCGCCTGGGTAGCGAAGGCGTGCAGCAGCCCCGCCGCGTCGGTGTTGCGCGCCTCGATGCTCCCGTCAGTGGCGAACAGGAGCAGGTTAGCGGCTCCGCAGGCGCGCGCGACCGGGTCCGCCCGGTCGGCAAGCCTCAGAGCTGTGGGCTTGAAAGGCGCGGTGACGTTCAGCCCGGCCACCGCTCCGCCGCGCAAGCCCGCGACGAACGCCTCGAACCGGTCGGGCGAAACGGCGAAGGGCGCGTAGGCCGCATCCAGGCCCGCCGCGGCGATCCACGCGTTATGGATCAGCGGGCTGAGCGAGTGGCGGACCGGCGCGCCGACGACGCCGGCCACCCGCCCCGCTCCAGTGAGCGCGAACGCCGTCATCGCTCCATCAGTCCAAGCTCGCGCAGGCGCTCCAGCAGCGGCAGCAGGGGCAGGCCGAGCACGGCGAAGTAGTCGCCCTCAACCGCCTCGATCAGCTGGGCGCCGAGACCTTCCAACCTGTAGGCGCCCACGCACCCGAGCAGCGCCTCGCCCTCCGCGGCGATGTAGCGGTCCAGGAAGGCGTCGCTGAACATGCGCACCTGCACCTCGACACTCTGCACACCCTGCCAGGCCGGGCCATCGCCCGTATCGAGGGCGGCTGCGGCATGGAGGCGGTGACGGCGGCCGCGCAGGGCGCGGAGCTGCTCGCGCACGGCGTCCAAGTCCGCCGGTTTGTCGAACAGCGCCCCGTCCAGCTCCAGCGTCTGGTCAGCGCCGAGCACCAAGCGTCCAGGCCCACGCCCAGCCTTCGCCTTGACCATGGCCAGCGACAGCGCGATCTCGCGAGGGCTCGCGCCTTGCGTCAGGGCGGCGTGCTTGTGCGCGTCCTCGTCCACCTCCACGGGCTCGATGGTGAAGGACGCCCCGGCGTCGGCCAGCATGCGAGCGCGCGCGGGGCTGCGCGAGGCCAGGATCAGGGCGCGCCGACTTGCCAGACTCACGTCAGGGCGTCCGCATCGACCGCCACGCTGCGGCTGTTCAGCAGGTTGATGATTGCGGCCGCGGTCTCCTCCACGGAGCGCCGGGTGACGTCGATCACCGGCCAGCCCTGCGCCTCGAACAGGCGACGCGCGCGCACCGTCTCGTCGCGCACGGCGTCAAGGTCGACATAGGCGCTCTCTCGGGTCTCGTTCAGCGACAGCAGGCGGTTTCTGCGGATCTGGATCAGCCGGTCGGGCGAGACCAGCAGGCCTACCACCATCGCCCGCCTGGCCTTGAACAGCGTCTCCGGCAGCGACGCGCCGGGTACGAGCGGCACGTTGGCCGCGCGTACGCCACGGTGCGCCAGATAGATCGAGGTCGGCGTCTTCGAGGTGCGGCTGACGCCCACCAGGATGACGTCGGCGGAGTCCAGGTCTTGGCCGCCCTGCCCGTCGTCGTGACCGATGGCGTAGTTCAGCGCCTCGATCCGGTTGAAATAGTCGGTATCCAGCGCGTGCTGCACGCCGATTCGGGTCGTCAGGGACGCGCCGAGATAGCGCCCAAAGGCGGCGGTCATAGGATCGAGCGCGGCTATGCAGGGACATTCCAGGCGGCGGCCGCCGTCCTCCAGCGCCACGCGCATCTCCCGGTCCACGATGGTGTGCACCACCACGCCTGGCGCCGCCTCCACCTCCCGCAGCACCCGCTCGAGCTGCCTGGACGAGCGGATCAGGGGATAGATGTGCTCGATCGGCAGCACGTTGTCGAAGCGCGCACATACCGCCTTGGTGATGGCGTTGAGCGTCTCGCCGGTGGAGTCAGAGATCAGGTGCACGTGGAAGTAGGTGGCCAGGCGTTGCGGCGAAGAGCTCATGAGTGACCTGAGAAGATGCGCGCCGGAGCCCGGCTGGCGGTGCTGCACACGGTCGCAGCCGCAAAGCTGGGGACGTCGAGCGGGGATATGCTCCCGCGGCTTGTGGATTGAAACACCGGCGAGCCACCGACACGCCGTCTCACGGCGCCCGCCTGTGACACAATTCCGACAAGACCCGGCTTCGTAGCTCGCTCATCCACATCGGGATTGCGGCGACCATCGTCTGTGGACAGATCAGCGCCACAATGCCTTCCTCATCTCGCCGCGACCTAGCTAGCTGTCAACCTATTGTATGACCGCCGTTTTTCGCTGTTGTTCCCGGTCTTCACAGATGCGCCCGGCCGCCGCAGCCAGATGCGGTCGGCAGGACGAATTGCGGGACTTAGCTATGGACGACGCGGCATTATCCCCATTGTTCCCGCCGTCCACTACTTCTTCCAACTCATTTACCTTTCATTAAGACTTTAGCAGATCGGCCGACGCTTGAGCCCGAAGTCGCCAGGGGCTCTAAGCAGGCCATGGCGATGCGATTGGCTCTCAGCGCAAAGGCCGAGGCGCCAGGCTCAACACGCCTTTGGCGCGTGTCTAGGGCGGCGGGGTGTCGCCGGACGCGGTCGAGGCCATATGGAGCGGGTGAGCGGGCAGGGTGTGCGCATGGATGATCTTCAGGCGGTCTCAGCGCCTCTATCGGCTAACGCCGGGCGAAAGCGCCTGGCGGTGGTGCTGTTCAACCTAGGCGGTCCGGACCGGCTCCAGGCCGTGCAGCCCTTCCTCTTCAACCTGTTCAACGACCGCGCGATCATCGATCTGCCCTGGCCGCTGCGTCCTTTGCTGGCCAAGCTGATCTCCACCACCCGGCGCAAGGAGGCCAGCGCCAACTATGCGCACATGGGCGGCGGCTCGCCGCTGCTGCCGGGCACCCAGGCGCAGGCGCGCGAGCTGGAGGCGCACATGGCCGCAACGCTGGGGGGCGTCGATGCGCGATGCTTCATCGCCATGCGCTACTGGACGCCGTTCACGGAGCAGGCGGCGCGAGAGGTCCGCGCCTTCGCGCCGGACGACGTCGTGCTGCTGCCGCTCTATCCGCAGTATTCCACCACCACCACGGGCTCCTCGTCCAAGGCCTGGCGCAAGGCGTACAAGGGGCCGGGCCGGGTGCACGAGGTCTGCTGCTATTTCGACGCAGCGGGGCTCGCCGCCTCCCATGCCCGCCACATCGAGCGCACGTTCCAGGAGGCCGGCGCCCCCGCAGGCGTGCGGTTGCTGTTCTCCGCCCACGGCCTGCCGGAGTCGGTGATCCGCAAAGGCGACCCCTACCAATGGCAGGTCGAGCGGACGTGCGAGGCCATCGTACGAGAGTTGGCGGGCGCGTGGGATTGGCAGGTCTGCTACCAGAGCCGCGTCGGTCCGATGAAGTGGATCGGTCCCTCCACGCCCGAGGCGGTCGAGCAGGCCGCCAGCGAGGGCAAGGGCGTGGTGGTGGTGCCGGTGGCCTTCGTATCGGAGCACGTGGAGACCCTGGTCGAGCTGGACCGCGACTATGCGGAGCTGGCCAGGGCGAAGGGCTGCCCCGTTTATTTGCGTGTTCCGGCGGTCGGGATCGAGCGGCCGTTCATCGAGAGCCTGGCCGGACTGGTCGCCGCGTCTCTGGTCAAGGCCGGGTGCCAGCCTGGCGGCGGCGCCTGCGAGCGGCGCTTTGGTCGCTGTCCCTATCATGCCGGCAAGGTGGCGGCGTGAGCTACACCCTGTTCATCGGTTTGCACATCCTGTCGATCATCGCCTGGATGGCGGGCTTGCTCTACCTGCCGCGACTGTTCGTCTATCATACCCGCGCCGAAGCGGGTTCGCAGATGGACACGGCGTTCAAGGAGATGGAGCGCAAGCTATACGGCGTGATCATGGTGCCGGCCTCGCTCGTGGCCCTGGCGTTAGGGTTGTGTCTCATCTGGATCGACGGACAGGCGCGGGGAAGCTACGGTTTTCTGGGCTCGCCCTGGATGAGCGTGAAGCTGACGGGCGTCGTGCTCATGTTCGGCTATCAGGGGTTCCTGGGTGCGTCCCGCCGGGCCTTCGCCGAGGGTCGCAATCGCCGCAGCGAACGGTTTTGGCGAATGGCCAACGAGGTTCCTTTCGTGCTCGCAATCCCTATGGTTCTGGCGGTCACCACCAAGTTCGGCGGCGGCTGAGCGCGTCGCCCTTGACGGGGCGGAACGGTTATGGTGTGCATGTTCCGTTCGGCGTGTCGCGCCGCTCCCCCGCCTCTTACGACATCGCCGCACGCCGTTCCGGCTTCGCGAGCGTATCCACACTGCGCAGGCCTTCGAGCCGCGCCGGCCGGACAACGTCCGAGCCGTTATCCGTGCAAGAGTACATTCATGCCCGACGACGCCATATTGGAAATCGCCGACGCGCCGCAGGTTAGCGTAGAACCCGCGCCGGCCGATCCGTCCGCCGGCCTCACGCGAATGTCGCTACAGGAGCTGAAGGACAAGCCCGCCAACGAGCTTGTCGCCTTTGCAGAGAGCCTGGAGATCGAGAACGCCTCGTCCATGCGCAAGCAGGACATGCTGTTCACCATCCTCAAGGCGCTGGCTGAGGACGGGGTGGAGATTTTCGGCTCCGGCGTTTTGGAGATGGTGCAGGACGGCTTCGGCTTCCTGCGATCCGCGGAGGCGAACTATCTGCCTGGGCCCGACGACATCTATGTCTCGCCCTCGCAGATCCGCCGCTTCGGACTGCGCACCGGCGACAGCTGTGAGGGGCCGATCCGCGCGCCGCGCGAGGGCGAGCGGTACTTCGCCATCCTGAAGGTCGACACCATCAACTTTGAAAACCCCGAGGCGATCAAGCACAAGGTCCACTTCGACAACCTGACCCCGCTCTACCCGGAGCGTCGCTTCACCATGGAGATGGGCGATCCGACCCTGAAGGACCGCTCCGGCCGGGTGATCGACATCGTGGCCCCGCTCGGCAAGGGCCAGCGCTGCCTGATCGTGGCGCCGCCGCGGGTCGGCAAGACCATGATGCTGCAGAACATCGCCAAGTCCATCTCGCTGAACCATCCGGAATGCTACCTCATCGTGCTGCTGATCGACGAGCGGCCGGAGGAAGTCACCGATATGCAGCGCACGGTGATCGGCGAGGTCATCTCGTCGACCTTCGACGAACCCGCCGGCCGCCACGTCCAGGTCGCCGAGATGGTGATCGAGAAGGCCAAGCGGCTGGTTGAGCACAAGCGCGACGTGGTGATCCTGCTGGACAGCGTCACCCGGCTCGGGCGGGCCTACAACACGGTGGTGCCCTCGTCCGGCAAGGTGCTGACCGGCGGCGTGGACGCCAACGCCCTCCAGCGGCCCAAGCGCTTTTTCGGCGCGGCCCGGAATATCGAGGAGGGTGGTTCACTGACCATCATCGCCACCGCCCTGACAGACACCGGCTCGCGCATGGACGAGGTGATTTTCGAGGAGTTCAAGGGCACCGGCAACAGCGAGATCGTGCTGGACCGCAAGGTCGCCGACAAGCGCGTGTTCCCGGCCATGGACATCCTGAAGTCCGGCACGCGCAAGGAGGAGCTGCTGACGCCCAAGGATGTCTTGGCCAAGACCTATGTCCTGCGCCGCATCCTCAACCCCATGGGGCCGCAGGACGCGATCGAGTTCCTGCTCGACAAGCTGCGCCAATCCAAGACCAACGCCGACTTCTTCCAGTCGATGAACACCTGACGTGGTGAGGGACCTGGCCACAGCGGCGGGCATGGTGGCCAGGGTTTGCGCGCCTTTGGAGTGGGATGCATGAAGTTCAGGGTCGAAGCCGAGTGCACGCCGCAAGAGGCGCGGACCTTCCTGGGGCTGCCGGACGTAACGCCGCTCAACGACCAGCTGGTGCGCGAGATGTCGTCGCGGCTTAGCGCCAACGCCTCGATAATGAAGCCCGAGGAGCTCATGAAGAACTGGATGAGCTTCGGCGGCCAGGCCCAGGAGCAGTTCATGAAGGTGATGTCCAGCGTGGCCAGCGCCGGGATCACGACCACGCCGAAGCGGTGAACGACACCATCTTCGCCCTGGCCACCGCGCCAGGGCGAAGCGCCGTCGCCGTCCTGCGTCTCTCCGGACCGGTGGCCGCCGGCGCACTGGAGGCGTTGGCTGGCCCCTTGCCGCCGCCGCGCCGGGCCAGCTTGCGCCGGCTCAGCTCGGGTGACGACGCGCTGGACCAGGCGCTTGTCCTGTGGATGCCGGGGCCGAGCAGCTTCACCGGCGAGGACTGCGTCGAGCTTCAGGTCCACGGCGGCGCTGCGGTCATCGCCGCCTTGACGCACGCACTCGCGTCCGCAGGGTTGCGTCCCGCCGAGCCGGGCGAATTCACGCGGCGCGCCTTCGAGCATGGCCGAATGGACCTCTGCGAAGCCGAGGCGGTCGCGGACCTGGTCGACGCGGAGACGTCCGCTCAGAGGGCGCAGGCGCTGGCCCAGCTCGGCGGTGCGCTGTCACGTCTCTACGACGACTGGCGCGATACGCTCCTCGATGCGCTCGCTCTGCTCGAAGCGCTGGTCGACTTCCCCGAAGAAGATGTGCCGGGCGACGTCGCCCACGCGGCGCTCCCCTGCATCCGCTCCGTGGTGGAGGCGATGGCCGCTGCGGTTGCGGACAGCCGCGGAGAGCGGATAAGGCGAGGCTATTCGATTGCACTGGTTGGCGCACCTAACGTGGGCAAGTCCAGCCTGCTCAATGCGCTCAGCGGCCGTGAGACGGCCATCGTCACCGACATCGCCGGCACCACGCGCGATGTAGTGGAGACCACCCTGGTCATCGGCGGCCAGCTCGTCCGCCTTGCCGATACTGCGGGCCTGAGGACAGGTGGCGACCGCATCGAGGCGGAAGGCCTGCGGCGCGCCCGTGTCACGGCGCAGGAGGCCGATCTGCGGATCGGCGTCGTGGATCGTACCCGGCCTGCAACCCTTGTTGAGGCCGTAGAGTTGCTGAGGTCCGGGGACGTCCTGGCGTTCAATAAATCGGACCTGCCGCGCCCGCCTACGCCGCTGCGTCCGCCGCCGAACGTCGCTCACTTTAGCACGACGGCGACTACAGATGGCGTCGCCGGGCTCCAGCGAGGTTTGGCGGAGATCCTTGGCCAGGGCGCGTCCGCCTTCCCTGCCGTTACGCAAGCGCGGCACCGGCATCTGCTGATGGAGGTCATCGACCATCTGGAGCGGGCGGTACGGGACGTCCCGACCCAGCCCGAATTGGCGGCGGAGGGCGTGCGTCTGGCGATCCGCACCTTGGAGCGGGTCACGGGGCGCACCAACCCCGAAGCCGTGCTGGACAGGGTGTTCGGCCGCTTTTGCATGGGCAAGTGATGTTCCACGTGGAACACGTCGTCTCCGACGTCCTCGACCTTTCCAGTCGCTATCCCTAAAACAGGATCATGATCGGCTCATCCCCCAAATGCTGGGACGTGATCGTTGTCGGCGGCGGCCATGCCGGTTGCGAGGCGGCGGCCGCCGCGGCGCGCTTTGGCGCCCGCACCGCGCTGATCACCCATCGCTTCGACCGCATCGGCGAGATGTCATGCAATCCCGCCATCGGGGGGCTGGGCAAGGGTCATCTCGTCCGCGAGGTGGACGCGCTCGACGGTTTGATGGGCCGGCTCGCCGATGCCGCGGGCATTCAGTTCCGCCTGCTCAACAGGTCACGGGGCGCAGCGGTGCGCGGACCCAGAGCTCAGATCGACCGTGCGCTATACCGGTCAGCGTCGCAGGCCGCCCTGAAGTCTTATCCGAACCTTCAAGTGATCGAGGCGGAGGTCGACGACCTGATCCTCGATCAGGGGAGGGTGGTAGGCGTCACCACGGCTGGCGACGAGGCCTACGGCGCCGCAGCGGTCGTGCTGACGACAGGTACGTTTCTAAACGGCGTGATCCACCAGGGCGACCTTTGCGTCTCCGCCGGTCGGCACGGCGACCCGGCTGCGGTCGCGCTTGGATCCCGACTGTACGCTCTTTCGCTCAGGATGGGTCGACTGAAGACGGGGACGCCGGCGCGGCTCGACGGCCGCACGATCGACTGGACCCGCATCGCCCGCCAAGAGGGCGACTCGAAACCTGTCGGTTTCTCATTCCTAGGCGGTCCGGCTGGCGTCGATCAGGTCGCTTGCGGCGTCACGGAGACGAACCCGCGCACCCACGCCATAATCGCCGAGCACCTGAGCGAGTCGGCCGTCTACGGTGGCCGACTATCTGGCCGCGGTCCGCGCTACTGTCCATCGATCGAGGACAAGGTGGTGCGCTTCGCCGATAAGGCGTCCCACCAGGTTTTCCTTGAACCGGAAGGTCGCGACGACGACACCGTCTACCCCAACGGTATCTCTACCTCCGTGGCCGAGGCGACGCAGCTCGCCTTCCTTCGCACTATTCTCGGTTTGGAGGCTGTGGAGGTCCGACGCTATGGCTATGCGATAGAATATGACTACGTCGACCCGCGCGAGCTTGCTCCGACGCTAGAGGTCGAGCGCCTGCCAGGACTGTTCCTGGCAGGTCAGATCAACGGCACCACGGGTTATGAGGAGGCGGCGGCGCAAGGTTTGGTCGCAGGCCTGAACGCCGCTCGGCTGGCCGGCGGCTCCGAGCCGGTCACCTTCGCCCGCGACGAGGCGTACATAGGGGTGCTTATCGACGATCTGGTGACGCGCGGCGTGAGCGAGCCCTACCGGATGTTCACCAGCCGGGCGGAGTTCAGACTGACGCTGAGGGCCGATAATGCCGATCAACGGTTGACACCTAAAGGAATCGACATGGGCTTGGTTGGCGTGGAGCGCGCGGCGGTTTACGCCACAAAAGCGGCTGCGCTGGAAACCGCCCGCTGTACGAGTAGAGCTTTGACCCTCACGCCTGCTCAGGCGGAGCCGCTCGGGCTGCGGTTGAACGAGGACGGCAAGCGGCGGGATGTTTTCCAGCTCTTGAATCAGACCGGCATGAGCGTCGAGCGGCTCGGTACGCTTTGGCCTCAGCTGCTCGACTGGCCGGCGGACGTGCGTGAGCAGATCGAGATCGAGGCGGCCTACGCCGGCTATCTTTCGCGCCAGGCTAGCGATGTAGAGGCGTTTCGCCGCGACGAAGACCTCCACCTTCCGGCGGAGCTCGACTATGCAGTCATCGGCGGATTGTCTCACGAGGCGAAGGAAAAATTGGCTGCGGTTCGGCCGCTGACGCTCGGTCAGGCCGGGCGCATCGAAGGTATGACGCCAGGCGCGCTGACCGCCCTACTCCGGTATGCGAAGCGCCCGGTTGTGGCCGCCTGAGGTCATGTCGGAAGAGACGTTTACGGTGGAGAGTTTCGCGTCGCGGATGAGCCCTACCGGCGAGCAGCTCGACGCGCTGCGCGGTTTCGAGGCTTTGATCGCTGAGTGGAACGTCCGCATGAATCTCGTCGGCCCTTCCGCTTTAGCCACCTTCTGGGGACGCCATGCCTTTGACAGCGCCCAACTGTTGCACGTGGAACAGTCCGCAGTGTGCTGGGCCGATGTCGGAGCCGGGGCCGGGTTTCCTGGCGTGGTTCTGGCCATCCTACTCAAGGGGCGATCGGGCGCGCTGGTGCACCTGGTGGAAAGTATGGCCAAGCGCGCCGCTTTCCTGCGGACGGTCTGTGTGGAGCTGGACCTGCCGGCCGAGGTTCATAACCTGAGAGCTGAAGACCTCGCGCCTCCTGAAAGCTTGCAGGTGGTGACCGCTCGCGCGTGCGCGCCGCTGCCCCGGCTGCTCGGCTACACGCGAGGCTTCTTCGCCGCCGGAGCGCGAGGGCTGTTCCTGAAAGGTCGCGGCGTCGAGGCGGAATTGACCGAGGCGCGGCGAAGCTGGACATTGGATGTCGAGGTTCTACCCAGCCTAAGCGATTCCTCCGGCGTCATCCTCAAGATCGAGAAAGCCGTGCTCCGTGGCCGCTAGTCGATCCATTCAGAGCCGTGTGATCGCCCTGGCGAACCAGAAGGGTGGCGTGGGTAAGACCACAACCGCCATCAACCTCGGCACTGCGCTTGCCGCCATGGAGCGGCGCAGCCTGCTCATCGACCTTGATCCGCAAGGCAACGCATCGACCGGGCTGGGTGTGCGCCGAGCTGACCGGCGACTGACGTCCTATGACGTCCTGGTCGGCGAGACGCGGTTGTTAGACGTCTGCGTTCAAACGGCGGTTCCGGGGTTGGACCTCGCGCCGGCGGACGCGGACCTATCGGGGGTCGAGCTCGAGCTTGGGGCGCAGGCTCGTCGCAGCTACCGCCTGCGAGATGCGATATCCGAGCTGCAAGCCTCCGGCGACGCCTATGAGTACGTGCTGATCGACTGCCCGCCTTCGCTAAACCTGCTGACCGTGAACGCAATGACCGCAGCGCATGCGGTGCTTGTCCCCCTGCAATGCGAGTTCTTCGCGCTAGAAGGGTTGGCTCAGCTGATGCGGACCGTCGAGCTGGTTCGTACGAGCCTCAATCCGCAGTTGGCAATCCAGGGGATAGTGTTGACGATGTATGATCGTCGCAACAGCCTATCCGGCCAGGTGGAACAGGATGTACGCTCCCACTTCGGCGACACGGTCTACAAGACGGTCATTCCACGCAACGTGCGCGTGTCTGAAGCGCCGTCGTTCGGCAAGCCGGCCTTGGTCTACGACCTGAGCTGCGCGGGTAGCCAGGCCTACATGAAGCTGGCGGGCGAGCTGATCGGACGGGAACGAGACCGCCGCTCCGCAGCCGCAGCAGCTTAGGAGACCTTGATGGTGGAGGGAGGACGTCGCGGGCTTGGTCGCGGACTGTCGGCGTTGCTGGGAGAGGCCGACCCCGTAGCGGACACGGCGCCCATCGGCGGTTCAAACGGCGTTCAAACGGCGCCTATCGAGCTGTTACGGCGCAATCCAGACCAGCCCCGTCGACATTTCGGCGAGGCGGAACTGGCGGAATTGACAGAGTCGGTGCGGGAGCGAGGCGTCCTGCAACCGATCCTGGTGCGGCCGGCGCCGGGCGCTGCGGGGGAATACCAGATCGTCGCCGGCGAGCGCCGCTGGCGAGCGGCGCAAAGGGCGGGCCTTCAGGTGGTCCCCATCCTGGTGCGCCCTCTTGACGACGCGGAAGTCGCCGAGATCGGGATCATCGAAAACGTCCAGCGCGCGGATCTCAACCCGCTTGAAGAGGCGCAGGGTTACCGCCTGCTGCTGGAGCGGTTCGGCCGCACGCAGGAGACGGTCGCAAGAACCGTCGGCAAGAGTCGCAGCCACGTGGCCAACGCGCTTCGTCTGCTCAACCTGCCGCCTGCGGTGCGCGAGCATCTGGAGGCGGGGCGGCTTTCCGCAGGCCATGCCCGCGCCATCGCCGCCTCACCCGATCCCGAGCGATTGGCGCGCACCATCGTGGAGGGCGATCTGTCCGTGCGTCAGGCGGAGGCGCTGGCGCGCAGGACCGCGCCCAGCGCGTCGACGCGGCCGGGTCCGACGGGAGGCAAAGCCGGAACGACCCGGGATGCGGATACCCACGCGCTGGAGCAGGACCTGTCCGACGCCCTCGGCCTCGCCGTCAGGATCATCGATCGCAATGGCGCGGGCGAGGTTCGGGTCGGATACGCCAGCCTAGAGCAGCTGGACGGTTTGTGCCAGAAGCTCGGCGGCGGCTGAACGACTCTGGAGCTCAGGCTGCATCCGGAGAGCGGCGGTAGGCGCGGACGAACCTGTAGGCGGCCTCCTGGGCCCGGTCCCGCGTCTGCTGCGGCGCGAAGCCTTCGATGCCCATCAGCAGCCGTGTCTGTAATCGGCCCATGGCCATGCCGATAAATACGTCGGCGGCGCGTCGGGGGTTGGGGATGTCGAGCTCCGCACGGCTGGCGAGATAGACCGCCAGGTCTTCGTTGGCCGCTCGCGCGCCCGCGTCGTAGACGGCGCGGCCAAGCTCGGGCATCTCCGTCGCGCTGGTGACCGCCATGCGCACGAGCTGGATGGACGCCTGCGACATGACCGTTTCCAGGATCACCAGGGCGTACCGGGCCAACGTCTCCTCGATGGCCTGATCTGCGGGCGCCGTGTCGATTGTCGCGGTAAGCAGGCTGCGGCGGCGATCCACCAAGGTCCGCACCAGTTCCGTCTTGGAGCCGTAGTGATTGTAGATCGTCTGCTTGGAGACGCCCGCACGCCGGGCCACCTCCTCTATGGACGCGTTGAAGCCGCGTTCCGCGAGCACCTCGGCCGCGGCGTCGAGAATGGCTTGGTGCTTGCGGGCGTCGATCTGGCCGAGGGCGCGGGGCATGAGCCATGTATGGACGAAGCCGTCCAGCTTACAAGCCAGCGGCCCCGGTGACGCCCCTTCCCATGCAGGCTCGGTGAAGCCACATTGGCGTCGATGACCCAACTCGCCCCTGACCTCCCCCAGCTCGCGCCGACGGGCTCGTCGTCCATCCCGGTGACGGTGCTCACCGGCTATCTCGGCGCCGGCAAGACCACGCTGCTGAACCGCATCCTTTCCGAGGACCACGGGCGCCGCTACGCCGTCATCGTGAACGAGTTCGGCGAGATCGGCATCGACAACGACCTCATCGTGGACACCGACGAGGAGGTGTTCGAGATGAACAACGGCTGCGTCTGCTGCACGGTGCGCGGCGACCTGATCCGGGTGCTGGCCGGCCTGATGCGGCGCCAGACCGCGAGCAGGCGCGCCTTCGACGCCATTATCGTGGAGACCACCGGCCTGGCCGATCCCGGCCCGGTGGCCCAGACCTTCTTCGTGGACGAGGATGTGCGGGCCAAGACCCGGCTGGACAGCGTCACCACGGTGGTGGACGCCAAGCACGTCCTGCCGCGGCTCGCTGATAGCCGCGAAGCGCGCGAGCAGGTGGCGTTCGCCGACCAGATCGTGCTGAACAAGACCGATCTCGTCGACGAGGCCGCGCTAGCGGAGGTCGAGCGACGATTGCGCCGCCTCAATCCGCTGGCTCCCATCCATCGGGCGCAGCGCTCCAACGTAGACTTGACGTTGATCCTGGAGCGGGGCGGGTTTGATCTCGAACGGATCCTTGAGGTCGAGCCGGGCTTCCTTCATCCCACCCACGGCGAGGCCGGCCATATCCACGACGAGCACTGCGGCCATGGCCACGACCACGCGCCTGGCGGCCACGCGCACGAGGACCAGGACATCGAAGGGGTGGCGCTCACCAGCGAGCGCCCGCTGGATGGCCAGCGGGTGACCCAGTGGCTGAACACCCTGCTGCAATTGCAGGGTCCCGACATCCTTCGCGCCAAGGGCATCCTGGACGTGAGGGGCGAGGATCGGCGGCTGGTGTTCCAGGCCGTCCACATGATCCTGGAAGGCGATCTGCAGCGGGCGTGGACGGTGGGGGAGCGCCGCTACAGCCGCATGGTCTTCATCGGCCGCAACCTTGACCGCGCGGCGCTCGAAGCGGGGCTGAAGGCCTGCGAGGCCTAGCGTCGTAACTCTCCCCCTTTGGAGAGGGAGCCCAGGGCTTACGTCTCGAACGATCGCCCTTTGGCTTCCGGGCCGAAGCCGGTGAGCACGGCCAGCGCTATGGCGGTCGATGCGGCCACGACGGCCAGCGCCAGCCCGTAGTTCGGAGCGCCGTGCGCGGTCGGCCTGGATTCTGCGAACCGGCCCTGCAGCGGCACGGCGTAGGCGGCGATCAGGTTGCCGAACTGGTACGCCGCCCCCGGAAAGGTCCCGCGCGCCTGGGGCGGAGACAGCTCGTTCAGGTGGACCGGCACCACGCCCCAGGCGCCCTGCACGGCGATCTGCAGCAGGAACCCGCCGAGCCCAAGCAGGATCGGCGTCGGGGCGAAGGCCCAGAGCGGTATGATCGGCAGGGCGAGCAGGGCGGCGATCATGATGGCGCGCCGTCGCCCGATCCGCTCTGACCAGGCCCCGAACCCCAGGCCGCCGGCGATCGCGCCGATGTTCATCACCGCGGTGAGCAGGCCCACGGTCTGGGGCTTGAAGCCGTGCTGCACTTCCAGGAAGGTGGCGTAGTTGTCCTGAGTGCCGTGACTGAAGAAGTTGAAGCACGCCATCAGCGCTATGGCGTAGACCAGCAGCTTCCAGTGCTGGGCCAGGGTGCGGATGACGTCCTGGCCGCCTCTCCCGTGTTCGCCGGCTCCGCGAGCCCGCGTCCGCTCGAAGCTCGGGCTCTCCTTCACGTTCCGGCGAATGTAGAAGACCAGGAGGGCTGGAATGACGCCGACGGCGAACAGCACCCGCCAGCTCGCCACGTTGGGCAGCAGCTGGGCGAAATGCGGATAGGCGAAGGCGAACACCAGCGCGCCGAGCAGCTGGCCCGTGGCGTAGCCCTCCTGCAGGATGCCCGAAACCACGCCGCGCGAGCGGACCGGGATGGATTCCAGCGCCAGCGACGCGCCGATCCCCCACTCCCCGCCCATGACGAAGCCGAACAAGGTGCGCAGCACCAGCAGCGTCATGAGATTTGGCGCAAAGGCGGAGCCCAGCTCCAGTATGGAGAAGAGCAGCACGTCGATCATCAGGATGGGACGGCGGCCGAAGCGGTCGGCCAGCCATCCGAACGCCACCGCTCCGAACGGCCGCGCGACCAGGGTCAGGAAGATGGCCGCCTGGACCGCGCTCGGCTTCACGTGGAAGTCCGCCGCGATCGCCTTCACCACGAAGGTGAGCAGGAAGAAGTCGAAGGCGTCCAGCGTCCAGCCCAGGAAGCTCGCCAGGAAGGCCGAGCGCTGGTCGCGGTCCAGCGCCCTCAGATCCGCCGCGATGCCCATCGCCTATCTCCTGTCCCCGCCCGTTCGTAGCGGGCGGGCAGAGATCAGAACAGTACGCGCACGCTGATGCGGGCGTCGCCTTCGGTGAAGTGAGTGCGCTCCTCGGCTCCGGCCTCGAAGTTCAGCTCGTAGAAGTCGGTATCGGCCTTCAGGCCCAGTCGGGCCACGCCGCCGCCGCCCTTGATGTCATCCGGGTTCAACGTGAAAGCCTGGCCGCCGGCGAAATGGGCCGTCGTCGCGCCGGCGGTGCCGGTGAACACGTCACGATAACCCAGCTCCAGCTCCGGACGCCACAGGAAGCTCTGGCCGAAGGTGTAGCCGGTGACCAGAGAGGCTGTGCCGCTGGTCTCGTCGCCGTTGCGGTTGGCCACCGCCAAGTCGAACCCGTCGCCTGTGCCCGTCGGGCTCGCGCCGTCCCTCTCCTGGTAGGATCCCTGGTTCAGGTAGAAGTAGTCGCCGTGAACCTGCGGGCGAAGATAGACGCCCCTGAACGTCCCGGTCTGGTAGCCGACGCCGAAGTGGCCCGTGGCCGTGTAGCCGGACTCGTTGGACTTGGACCCGCGGTCCAGGGTGGTGTTGCCGTTGGCGTCGCGCAGCAGCAGCTCGCGGCGCTGGCCGTCGAGCACGTAGCCGCCCGCCACTCTCGCGTCGGCGCGCAGGCCGCCGAGCTGCGCCTGCCAGTAGGCGCCGCCCTCGCCTTCGGAGAAGCTCGACAGGTTGTCGCCGGGCGAATGGGGGTCCTTGATGTCGCCGGTCAGGAAGGCGCCGGTGACGCCGAAGGCGCCGAGTCCCGCGCCGCCGGTCTCCAGCCCGCCGACGAAGCCGAAGCCGCCGCCCTGGTAGCCTGCCGACTGGCTGGAGCGGCTGCGATTGACGCCGAAGGCGACTTCTTCGGCCCAGGCGCCGCGGGTGCCGCTGGGGTTTTGGATGTCGTTCACGCGTGAGGTGGCGCGGGTCACCGCGTCCGACGCCGCAAGCGTCAGTTCGAAGACGCCGCCGGCGTACTCCGGCAGCAGCTGGTCGTAGACGTTGAGGAAGGCGGACTTGGAATACTGGCCGAGCACCGCGCCCTCGATCGCCGGATCGTTGGGCAGGGCGGCGTAGATGGCGTTGAAGGCCGCCGACTCGCCGGGATTGAGGCCGAGCTGGGCGGTGGTCTTCAGCTTCAGGTCGATGGAGAGCGTGCCTGCGGCGGCGTTCGAGGTCTCCGTTCCGGTCAGCACGTAAGGGATGTCGGCGGCGTTCAGCGCGCCGCCGGAATTGTCGATCAGATGTGCGGCCTGAATGACCGTATAGCTCTGTTCGCCCGTCAGCGGCGAGTTCAGCACGATGCCGAGCTGGGCGCCCGCAGCCAGGGTGGCTGTGCCGCCTGCGCCGACCGCCAGCGACCCGGTCGCCACCGTGGCGGGCGTCACGTTGTAGAGGGTGTGCGTATTGCCGCTGGTGTTGGCGGGATCAATGGCGACGTAGAGCACGCCCTTGGAGCCGACGTTAAGGCTGGAGAGGCTCACCTGCGTGGCCGAGGTGTTGATCAGCGTGCCATTGGCCACGTTGATCGCCAGCTCCGAGCCGCTGAAGGTCAGCGGGCCCTCGAAGAAGCCGGTCTGCTCAACCGCCGCGTTCGCGCCGGTCGCCGGCGTGTCCTGGCCGATGGTCAGGGAGCCGCCGACGCCGCTACCCAGGCTCAGAGCGCCGGTGACTGTGCCGCCGAAGATGTTGACCGTGTTGGCGCCGCTCCCGAGCAGCACGTCGCCGATGATCTGGGGGGTGACCGGCGTGGTGGTGGTGGTGGTGGTGGTGACGCCCGCGGTCGTCGTGGTCGTCGTCGTGGCTACCGAGGAGGTCACCGTGGACAGGGCGGCCGCCGTTGTGACCAGCCCGCTCGCGCTCGTCGTAGTGCTGACGTTGACGGCGATCGGATTGGGGTTGGTGGTCTGGGTCAGGGTGACGCCTGAAGTGTTGGCGCTGAGGTCCAGCGCCGTGGTCGACCCGCTCGGTAGCGTCAGCCCCGCGGTGAGCGGCGTGATGACCGTACTGATCACGCCCTCGTTGAGCACGTTGGACACCGAGCCGGACAGGTCGCGGACCGCGGCGGCCGTGTAGGAGTCCCCGTTGGCGGTGGCCTGCAGGGTGCCGTAGTTGCTGATGGTTCCGACGGTGGCGTTCTTATCGATGAGGATGGCGGTCGACGCCGAGGTTGCTATGTCCGTTCCCGCCAGGTTGGTCCCGGACGCCACAGAGTTGCTGATGCTGGACTCGATGAAGTCCTCATTGCGGATCTCGGGCACTGTGGCCCCCGCCGTGATGTGGATGGCGGTGGCGTTGGCCAGGAAGCTGTCGGCGGCGATGCTGCCCACCACGCGGATGCCGCCGACGAGGTTCACGGCCCCGCCCCCGCTGCCGGTGTTCGCGCCGACCTGCAGGGCCGTGGCGGCCACGCCGTCGTAGACGCCCTCGCCTGCGATCGCGCCGCGCACGATCAGGGCGTAATTGTTGGCGGCCAAGGCGGCGGTCGTCGGGTTGGTGGAGCCCGACTCGTTGGGGACATTGGGATTTGTGTCCCCCGTGCCGTTGCCGACGAACGCGCCGATGGTCACCGCCGTCGTGCCGCTGTTTCCAAGCGTGAGCGCCGGCGTGCTGCCGAAGTTGGTGACGGAGCCTACGCCCTCGCTCACGTCAGGGATGCCGTCGCCGTCCAGGTCGACGGTCGAGGCCGTGGCCGTGGTGGTTCCGACCGGCGGCGCGCCGATGAAGATGCCGCCGCCCACGCCGCCGTTGATGATCACCGCGCCGCTGGACTGCTGCACCTGCGTCGCGACGCCGGAGGTCTGCTGCTGCTGGATGCCGTTCAGGGTATTGGTGGTCGTCGGCCGGGTGGTGTCGGCGTAGCCGGTGTTGGTGACGGCGGCGTAGATCGACAGCGTGCCGCCGACGTTCCCGTTCAGAACCACGGCGCTGCTGTTGGTGCCCAGCGCCGAGACCGCGCCGAGCAGCTGGACGTTGCCTGCGATCGTGCCGGCCGCGCTGGACCGGATGGCGGCGCCGTTGTCGCCGACGAAGCTTATGGTGCCGCTGTTGATGACGCTCCCGGTCGCTGAACCGCCTGCGGCCGTGTTGGAGGCCAACGGCGCCTGGATCGAGATGACGGAGGAGCCGGCGTTGCCCTGAACCGTCAGGGTGCCGGAGTTGACGATATCGCCGATCAGGGCCGAGTTGCCCGTCAGCTGGATCCCCAGCCGGTTCATGCTGCCCGGCGAGGCGAAGGGCGACTCGTTGAAGCCGTTCGCCGTGCTGGGCGAGTAGCTCTCGGAGTTGCTGATGGCGCCGGAGTTGATGATCGAGCCGGTGAGCGGCGTGGATCCGGTGATGGCCTGAATGGCGGTCGAGTTGTTCACGCCCGAGAGAGTGATGCTGCCCGCGTTGGTCACCGAGTTGGAGCTGTTCAGCGTCACGGCCGGCGTCGTGCCGCTGACGCTCACCCCGCCGCTCGTGATGTCGATGTCGTCGGGCGCGCCGTTGGTGGCCGTGGCGGTTGCGATCGGCGCGTTCAGGCTGCTCGTCACCGTGTCGGTGGCCAGCGCGACGCCGCGGCTGGCCGCAAGGCAGAGGGGCGCCAGCGCGACGGCGGCGACAAGGGTTTTACGCATCAAGGAAAGTCCGCTTGGCGGTCCCGCGACAGGGCATACAGACAGCCGGGGCCTTTTGCAGGCCCTTGACGGGCGCGTCCAGTCGCCTCGTCGGCCCCGCGCGATTCGCCGCGGGGACCCGGCTTCTTGCCGCGCCAAGGTGATGCTACAGTGACGCAGCAATCTATGGCGACAAGTTTCCGCCACATTGCTTGTCTCTACTCGTCGCGGTCGCCGTGTCCGTGGTCTCGGAGCGGGGTTAGTCCTCCGGATCGGACAGATCGACCGGGGTCATCTTTCGGGGGGCCATGGCCCTCGCCGAAGAGGAAATCTCATTTTGCTGACGTATACACGGGCGCGCGCCGAAGACGTGCGCGCCCTCGCCGGTGCGATCGTGGTCGGGTCTGCAGCAGGCCTGCTCCTGGGCGCCGCCTATCTGGTCATCAACCCGGCGAAAGTCCCTGACCCCGCGGCTTCCGCGCCGGCGAGCCCGACGGCCGCGTCGGGTCCGGTGGCGCGGCTCGGCGCGGGGCGCACCCTCCCCATCGCCTCGGCCGCCCCTCGGACGCTTGGCGCCCAAGCCTCGCCCCGGAGCCTGAGGGATCGCTTCAGGCTGGCGGGCGAGCTTACCCGCGCGGTGGCGAACCCCTTCCAGTTCGCCAGCGTCGCCCAGACCCGCAGCGATCAGAACTGTCTGGCCGAGGCTGTCTACTTCGAGGCGCGCGGGGAGGGACGTGACGGCCAGCAGGCCGTGGCCCAGGTCGTGCTGAACCGCGTCCGCCATCCCGCCTTCCCCAAGAGCATCTGCGCGGTGGTCCACCAGCGCGGCGCCGGCGGCTGTCAGTTCTCCTTCGCCTGCAGCGACCATCAGGCGGCGCTGAATAGCGGGGCGTGGCGACGCGCCGAGACCGTGGCGTCCGCCGCCCTGCATGGCGTGGTCATGGCGGCCGTGGGTGACGCCACCCACTTCCAAACCGCCCGCTCGGGCCCTTTCGCCGGATTGCTCAAGGTGGCGCAGGTCGGCGCGCACGTGTTCTACCGGTTCTCCGGCCATGCGGGCGCGCCCGCCATGTTCCACCGCACACCTGCGCCCTCGGTCGAGATCGCCTCGGCGTCCGGGCGGGTCAGGGTCGAGTTCACCGCCTTCCCCGCTCCCGCCACGGCCACGGACCCCTCCGCCTCCAAGCCTGCGCAAGCGCCCGCTGAGGTGCAGGTCGCCGCGGTCTCCGCACCCGCCGTGCGCATCGTCAGCGCTTCGGCGAGTTCGAAGGCGGGGATTGCGGCTATGACCATCCCAGCCGCGGTGAGCGAGCCCCGCAAGGGTGCGGAGGCTGTAAAGCCCGCCGCGCTCGGCGCCACGACGCTTGCTCCGGCCGCGCTCGCCAAATCCTGAGCCCGGGCCCAGGTCGGATTGGCGAGCTTAGACGCCTTCGCGCTGGGCAAGCTGGCGCAACTCGACGCCTCGGGGCTCCGCCGTGAGTTGCGGGCGACCGAATGGCTGGGCGAAGCCCGAGTGCGCCGCGACGGCCGCGAGCTGCTGTGCTTTTCCTCCAATGATTATCTTGGTCTGGCTCACCACCCGCACGTTCAGGCCGCCGCTATCGAGGCGGTGCGGCGTTACGGGACCGGCGCGGGCGCCTCGCGCCTGGTGACCGGCGACCATCCGCTGCTGGGCGCACTCGAGTCCCGGCTGGCGCGGCGTAAGGGCACGCAGGCGGCGCTGGTGTTCGGCAGCGGCTATCTCGCCAACCTGGGCGCAATCCCGGCCCTGGTCGGTCCTGGCGACGTCGTCGTGCTCGACGAGCTTTCACACGCCTGCATGATCGCGGGCGCGCGGCTGTCGGGCGCGCGCGTGGTCAGCTTCCGCCACAACGACATGGCCGATCTCGCAGAACGGCTGGCGGCCGAGCGCCCGGGCGGCAGGCGGGCTATGGTCCTGACCGAGCGGGTGTTCAGCATGGACGGCGACCGGGCGCCGACCGCCGAGATGACCGCGCTCGCCGCAGGGCACGACGCCTGGCTGATGGTCGACGACGCCCACGGCCTGGGCGTGGTGGATGATCCGGTCTGCGCGGCGTTGGAGATGGGCACCTTGTCGAAGGCGCTCGGCAGCTATGGCGGCTATGTCTGCGCGTCTCAGGCCGTGGTGGACCTGCTCAAGAGCCGCGCGCGAAGCTTCGTCTACACCACCGGCCTGCCGCCGGCGTCGACGGCGGCGGCGCTGGCCGCCCTGGACGTCATGGAGGCGGAGCCGGAGCGCGCCGCTCGTCCGCTGCAACTCGCCCGCCGGCTCACGACCGCCCTTGAGCTTGCGCCCGCGCAGAGCGCCATCGTGCCGATCCTGATCGGCGATGCGCGCGTGGCCCTGGCGCAGGCCGAGGCTCTTGCGGCTCGCGGCTTCCTGGTCGCCGCCATCCGGCCGCCCACCGTGCCCGACGGTCAGGCCCGGCTTCGCGTCACCCTGTCGGCGAGCCACGCGGAGGCCGAGGTGGACGCCCTGGCCCAGGCGTTGCGCGATGTGGCGGGTGCACGGTCATGAGGGCGGTCTTCGTCGCCGGCTCCGGGACCGACGTGGGCAAGACCTATGTCGCCGCCTCTCTCATCAAAGGGCTGCGGGCGCAGGGACGCCGGGTGCGAGTGTGCAAACCGCTGGCCAGCGGCCTGCCGCCGCAAGACGACCCTGGCTTCGCCGCCACCGATCCCGCCGTGCTGCTGGCGGCGCAGGGCTTGCCGGTCACCGCGCAGGCGCTGGGCGCCTGCTCGCCGTGGCGCTTCGCCGCCGCCCTGTCTCCAGACATGGCCGCCGCCCGGGAGGGCCGGAGCGTGAAGCTGAAGACGGTTGTTGACTGGACACGACGCGCGCTGGCGGAGCCCGGCTTCGATTGTGTCCTGGTCGAAGGGGTTGGCGGCGTCATGAGCCCGATCACCGAGGACGCCACCGGCCTAGACTTAGCCGCTGCGTTGAGCGTGCCGGTACTGCTGGTCTGCGGCAGCTATCTGGGTGCGATCAGCCACGGCCTCACCGCGCTCCAGGCGCTGCACGGCGCAGGATTGCGGGTCGCGGGCCTGGTGGTCAACGAGACGGCCGGCGCCGCAGTCACCCTGCAGGACAGCGCCGCCGCGTTCGCCCGGCTCGCGCCCGGAACGTCGGTCGTAAGCCTGCCGCGCGGGGCGGCCGCTCCCCTCTCGCTACTTCACGGCTGAGCGCCGCACAGCGCTTGCTCCGACGGGGGCGCGTCTCTAAACCCGCCGCTTAGCCCTTTTTCGCACGGTCCAAGGCGCGCATTCCGCGCCGGGCCGCCGCCGCGCGCGTGAGCCGAGCCGCCCCATGCCCAGACGCACCGACATCGCCTCCATCCTGATCATCGGCGCAGGCCCGATCGTGATCGGCCAGGCCTGCGAGTTCGACTATTCCGGCGTGCAGGCCTGCAAGGCGCTGCGCGCCGAGGGCTACCGGATCGTGCTGGTCAACTCCAACCCGGCCACGATCATGACCGATCCGGACGTCGCCGACGCCACCTACATCGAGCCCATAACGCCCGAAATGGTGGAGAAGATCATCGCCCTGGAGCGACCCGACGCCCTGCTCCCGACCATGGGCGGCCAGACCGCGCTGAACACCGCCCTAGCGCTGGAGGCGTCCGGCGCGCTCGCCCGCTATGGCGTGGAGATGATCGGCGCCAAGGCGGAGGTGATCGACAAGGCCGAGGACCGGCAGAAGTTTCGCGACGCCATGGACACGCTGGGGCTGGAAAGCCCGCGTTCGCGCGCCGTCCACAGCCTGGCGGAAGCTCAGGCGGCGGCCGAATACGTCGGCCTGCCCGCCATCATCCGCCCGAGCTTCACGCTCGCCGGCACCGGCGGCGGCATCGCCTACAACACCGAGGAGTTCAAGGAGATCGTGGAGCGGGGCCTGGACGCTTCGCCCACCACCGAGGTGCTGGTCGAGGAGAGCGTGCTCGGCTGGAAGGAGTACGAGATGGAGGTGGTGCGCGACCGCGCCGATAACTGCATCATCGTCTGCTCCATCGAGAACATCGACCCGATGGGCGTGCACACCGGCGACAGCATCACCGTCGCGCCTGCGCTCACCCTCACCGATAAGGAGTACCAGCGCATGCGCACCGCCTCCATCGCGGTGCTGCGCGAGATCGGGGTGGAGACCGGCGGCTCCAACGTGCAGTTCGCCATCAATCCGCGCGATGGGCGCATGGTGGTGATCGAGATGAACCCACGCGTGTCGCGCTCCTCCGCCCTGGCGTCAAAGGCCACGGGCTTCCCCATCGCCAAGGTCGCCGCGCGGCTGGCGGTGGGCTACACCCTGGATGAGCTGACCAACGACATCACCGGGGCCACGCCCGCGGCGTTCGAACCGACCATCGATTACGTCGTCACGAAGATCCCCCGCTTCGCCTTCGAGAAGTACCCTGGGGCCGAGCCTTACCTGACAACCTCCATGAAGTCGGTCGGCGAGGTCATGGCCATAGGCCGGACGTTCAAGGAGAGCCTGCAGAAGGCTCTGCGCGGCCTGGAAACGGGTCTAAGCGGGTTGGACGAGATCGCCATTGCGGGCGCGGACGGCGGCGACGAGGCGCAGGTCAAGACGGCCGTGCGCCGAATGCTCGGCCAGCCGACGCCGGACCGGCTGCGCGTGATCGCCCAGGCCTTCCGTCACGGGCTGAGCGTAGAGGACGTCGAGGCCGCCTGCAGCTACGAACCCTGGTTCCTGCGCCAGATCGAGGAGATCGTAGCGGAGGAGGCGGTCGTGCGCGCGGAGGGCCTGACGTCGACCGCTGACGGCGGGGACGCGCAGGACGAACGCACTCAGGAACGCCGCCTCCGCCACCTCAAAGCCATGGGCTTCTCCGACGCCCGACTGGCTCGTCTCGCCGGCTGGACCGAAGCGAAGGTTCGTGACACTCGCCATGCGCTCGGCGTCCGCCCCGTGTTCAAGCGCGTCGACACCTGCGCTGCGGAGTTCGCGGCCAAGACGCCGTACATGTATTCCACCTATGAAGCGTCGGTCCTCGGCCAGCCGGTCGAGGACGAGAGCCAGCCCACCGACCGCAGGAAGGCGATCATCCTGGGCGGCGGTCCCAACCGGATCGGCCAGGGCATCGAGTTTGACTACTGCTGCTGCCACGCCGCCTTCGCCCTAGCCGACCTCGGCATCGAGTCGATCATGGTCAACTGCAACCCCGAGACCGTCTCGACCGACTACGACACCTCCGACCGGCTCTACTTCGAGCCTCTCACGGCGGAGGACGTGCTCGAACTGATCCACGTGGAACAGTCGCGCGGAACCCTGCTCGGCGTCATCGTGCAGTTCGGCGGCCAGACGCCGCTGAAGCTCGCCCACGCGCTGGAGCAGGCGGGCGTCCCGATCCTAGGGACCTCGCCCGACGCCATCGACCTGGCGGAGGACCGCGAGCGGTTCC
Organism: uncultured Caulobacteraceae bacterium; assembly: GCA_964247465.1. Taxonomy (GTDB): domain Bacteria; phylum Pseudomonadota; class Alphaproteobacteria; order Caulobacterales; family Caulobacteraceae; genus CAHJWH01. The sequence continues at coordinate 23,695 of CAXTUT010000005.1, forward strand.
AGCAGCTGATGCTCCAGATCGGCCTGAAGCAGCCGGTGAACGCCTTCGCCCGCTCGCCGGAGGAGGCCAGAGCTGCGGCCCATGCGGTCGGCTATCCTGTGGTCATACGCCCCTCTTACGTGCTCGGCGGGCGGGCCATGGAGATCGTGCGCGATGACGAACAGCTAGCCCGCTATGTCACCCATGCGGTGCAGGTCTCCGGCGACAGCCCGGTGCTGATCGACCAATACCTCTCGCGCGCCACCGAAGTCGACGTCGACGCCATCTGCGACGGAGAGAGCGTCTTTGTCGCTGGCATCATGGAGCATATTGAGGAAGCGGGCGTACATTCAGGTGACAGCGCCTGTTCCCTGCCGCCCTATTCACTTACGCCAAATACGATTGAGACGCTCAAGCGCCAGACTGAGCAGATGGCGCAGGCGCTGAATGTCCGCGGACTGATGAACGTTCAGTTCGCGATCGAGGAGCCGCATGGCCCCGAGCCGCGGATTTACGTGCTGGAGGTCAATCCTCGTGCATCGCGCACGGTACCCTTTGTCGCCAAGGCCATCGCCATACCTGTCGCCGCTATCGCCGCTAAGGTGATGGCGGGTGAGCGCCTCGCGAGCTTCGACCTGCACGATCGATCGTCCGTACACGTTGCGGTCAAGGAGGCGGTGTTTCCCTTCGCGCGCTTCCCCGGCGTGGACACCGTGCTCGGACCTGAGATGCGGTCTACGGGCGAGGTCATGGGCCTGGACTGGCGCCGCGAGGGCGAAGACTTCGGTCCAGCGTTCGCCCGCGCCTTCGCGAAGAGCCAGCTTGCAGGCGGCGTCCGGCTGCCTGCAGCCGGCGCGGTGTTCGTCTCGGTAAAGGATGCGGACAAGCCCTTCGTCCTGCTCGCCGTCCAGCTGCTGGTGAAGGAGGGCTTTCGCATCGTCGCAACCGCGGGCACGGCCGCGTTCCTGCGCGAGCAGGGCGTGCAGGTTCAGCTCGTCAAGAAGGTGCTGGAAGGTCGGCCCAACATCGTGGATCTAATGAAGAACGGCCAGATCCAACTCGTCTTCAACACCACCGAAGGCCGCCAGTCGATGCAGGACAGCTTCTCTCTGCGCCGCACCGCCTTGATGGGCAAGATCCCTTACTACACGACCACCGCAGGGGCCCTCGCGGCCGCGCAGGCGATCGCCGCCATGGCAGCGGGCGTCTTGGACGTGCGTCCGCTACAAAGCTACGCCTGACGGCGCAGGGAACCCTCTTCCGTCCGGGCGGTTCAGCCGTGGCTGAGGAGGGATCGCATATGGCCAAGACGCTGAAAGCTGGCGACAAGGTGGCCTGGGGAACCAGCCAGGGCGAGACGCATGGCGTAGTCGAGAAGAAGCAGACGACCGACACCAAGATCAAGTCGCAGACGATCAAGGCGAGCAAGGATGACCCGCAGTACATTGTCAAGAGCGACAAGACAGGGGCCAAGGCGGCGCACAAGCCCGATGCGCTGAAGAAGCGGTGAGCGATCCGCCCGCGGCCTCGCCGCCCGCGTCGGCAAAGACGAGATCGGGCTTCACCCTGCTACGGCTCTCATGGCTCGTTGGCGCTGGTCTGATCGTTATCGCCACCTTGCTTGCAGCAGGGATGGCCTTGGGCCTTGCTTTGGCGGCGGCCGGTCTGGCTACGGCGCTGGGGCTGGCCATCTGGGTGATGGCCGCCGGCCTGCTCCGGGCCGAACGACCGTTGCCGCGGAACCTCCGGCGCGATTGAGCGGTCGGGGGTCTGTCCTTCTATGAAGGAGGCCTACGAACACCAGATCGGCCGCCCTTGCGATTTGGCGAGCTTGGACCTACCTTCGACGGCCGGTTGAAACGCCTCAAACCGGCACCCTCATTTGGCGTTCTGGGCGAGGCCGATCTAACCACGATGGAAAAGGTTCCCATGACCGACGAGGGCTATCGCGCCCTCGACGATGAGCTTCGGCGTCTGAAAACGGTGGAGCGCCCGGCCGTCATCGCCGCTATTTCGGAAGCGCGAGCGCACGGCGACCTATCCGAGAACGCCGAGTACCACGCCGCCAAGGATCGGCAGGGCTGGATCGAGGGCCGCATCGCGGAGATCGAAGACAAGCTCAGCCGATCCCAGGTCATCGACGTCTCCAAGCTGTCGGGCAAGCAGGTCAAGTTCGGCGCGACCATCACGGTGGTCGACGAGGACACCGAGGAAGAGTCTCGCTACCAGATCGTGGGCGAGCACGAAGCTGACGTGAAGCAGGGTCGCCTGTCACTCACGTCGCCGCTCGCGCGCGGCATGATCGGCAAAGAATCCGGCGACGTCGTCGAGGTCACCACGCCTGGCGGGGTGAAGGCCTATGAAATCCTGAAGGTTGAGTGGGTCTGAGGCTAGCCGGCTGAGCTCGAGCGCGCCGCTGAGGATCTGGGCGGTCTCGGACGGCCGGGCGGGGATTGAGGCTCAGGCTTTGGGTCTGGCTGAGGCGGTCGCTCGCCTGCGCCCTGCCGCTATCGAGGTGAAGCGGATCGGCTGGCCGCGCTGGATGCATCGCGCGCCCACCCGGCTGATCCCGCCATCCCGTCGCCTCCTCGCCCACGGCGCCGACGCGATGGCCGCGCCCTGGCCGGACCTCTGGATCGCCAACGGCCGGGCGTCGATCCCGCTGTCAATCGCGGTGCGCCGCTGGTCGGCGTCTTTCACTTTCGTGGTCCAGCTGCAGGACCCGCTGAGGCCGGCGCGCCTATTCGACCTTGTCGCCCCGCCAAACCACGACGGGCTGAGCGGCCCCAACGTCTTCGCCGTCACCGGAACGCCGAACCGCGTCACGCCCGAGCGGCTGGCCGTCGAGCTTGGGCCCTTCCGCGCGCACCTGGACGCCCTGCCGCGGCCCCATGTGGTCATGCTTGTGGGCGGACGCTCGAAGGCCTTCGACCTCTCCGTGGCGCGGGCCGAGCATATGGCGCAAGACGTTGGGATGGCCGTACGCGCCAGCGGCGGATCGCTGCTCATGAGCGTTTCGCGTCGCACGCCTCCCGCGGCCGAGGCCTGCCTGCGACGTGCGCTCGCGTCGCTGCCGGGGATGATCTGGGACGGGCAGGGCGCCAACCCCTACTTCGCCTTTCTCGCGACCGCCGATGTGGTGCTGGTCACCGAGGACTCCGCCAACATGCCGACCGAGGCGGCGGCGACCGGGCGGCCGGTCTATCTGCTGGAGATGGACGGCGCGCAGGCGCGCAAGCAGCGCTTCCACGCCGAACTCGCCGGCCTGGGCATCGCCCGGCGCTTCGAGGGCCGGCTGGAATCCTGGAGCTATCCGCCCCTGCGCGAGACCGACCGCCTCGCTGCGGCCGTGCTCGAGCGAATGGCCGCCGGGCGCCGGACCCTTCAGGCTGAGACCGTCGATGGCGGAGCGTGATGAGCCAGGACGCCTATGATCTCGAGCGCTTCACGGCGGCGCAGGCAGGCGTGTTCGCCATCGCTTTGGCCGAGCTGGAGGCGGGTCGCAAGCGCTCGCATTGGATGTGGTTCGTGTTTCCCCAGCTGAAGGGGCTCGGCGTGTCGCCAGCTGCGCGTTTCTACGGCCTGGACTCGCTGCAGGAGGCGAGAGCGTATCGGGCGCACCCCTTGCTCGGACCCCGGCTGGTGGAGGCTACCCTCACGGCCCAGGCGAGCCCGGCCGTGTCGCTCACCGCCATGTTGGGATCGCCGGATGATCTGAAGTTCTGCTCCTGCATGACCCTGTTCGAGGTCGCGGACGCGACCGGCCCGTGGGCGGCGGCGCTGGAGCGGTGGTGCGGCGGTCGCCGCGACCCGCGCACGCTGGCGCTTCTGCGGCCTGGCTAGAACTGCAGTTCCGGGTGGGCGGCGCCGGGGTAGGCGGTCTCGGGCATATGCAGGGTGAAGGGGGCGCCGGCGCCGGGCTCGCTCTCCAGCGCCACCCAGCCGCCATGCAGCTCCACCAGCGCCTTGACCAGCGCCAGGCCGAGGCCCGGCCCGCCCCGGTCGCGGCCGACGAAGCGGTCGAAGATGTGGGCCTGGACGTGGAAGGGGATGCCGCGGCCGGTGTCCTTGACGCGGATTTTGACTTCGCCGAGCGCCCGCTTGGCGTCCAGGACCACCTCGCCGCCGGCGGGGGTGGAGCGGATGGCGTTGAACATCAGGTGGTCCAGCGCCTGGGCCAGGCGACGGCCGTCGGCGCGGATCACGCCGGAGGACTCCTCGCAGGCGCGCACCACCACCTCCGCCTGCTCCGCATCGCGCGCCGCACGGCCGGCGGCGGCGCGCAGCAGGGCGGTGACGTCCACGTCCCCAAGGCTCAGCGCCATCTCGCCGGCGTCGATCTGGGCCATGTCGAGCACGTCGTCGATGGAGGAGGCGAGCTGGGCCGCGGCCGTGCGCACCGCCGCCACGTGCCCGCGCGAGCGCTCCGGCAACGCCTCGCCCTGACGGTCGAGCAGTTCGGAGTAGCCGATGATGGTGGTGAGGGGCGTGCGCAGCTCGTAGGAGACGTTGCCGACGAAATCGCGTTTCAGCCGCTCCGCCTCCTGCAGCGCCTGGGAGCGGTCCACCAGCGCCTGTTCCAGCTTGCGCGTGGCGGTGACGTCGTCGAAGCCGAGCAGGGTCGCCCCGTCCGGCAGCGGGCGGGTCTGGTAGGCGACCACCCGCTGGTCGGAGGTGCGGACCTCGCCCCCGATGGGCGCGCGAGCCTGGGGGTCGGGATCGGCTACTCGGGCCTTCAGCTCGCGCCAGAAGCCGCGGTCGTGCAGCAGCGGCGTGCATAGCCCCACCACGCCGTCGAAGTCGCCGGCGTCGGCCAGCGCCTGGGGCGTGATGTTCCAGAACCGCTCGAACGCCTCGTTGTGCAGCCGCAGCCGCCCATCCGACCCGAACACCGCGACCGCGTCGTTCAGCTTGTCCAGCGTCGCCTGCTGCACCTGCACCAGCGAATTGTACTGGGCGCGCAGCTTCAGCTCGCCGGTGATGTCGGAGAAGACGGTGAGAAGGCCGCCGAACGGGTGCGGCTGACGCACTACGCGCAGCGTCCGCCCGTCGGGCAGGCTCCACATCTCGTCGGGCGCGCCGTCCAGCGCCTCGTAGAAGGCGAGTTCGCGCGCCTTGAACTGGGCGTAGTCGGCGGTTTCGGGCAGGCGGCGGCGCTGGCGCAGGCGGTCCAGCACCTCGCCGTGGGTCGGCGCGTCGGCCAGCCACGCCGGCTCCAGGCCCCAGAAATTCGCGAAGGCTGTGTTGTGGAAGGCCAGACGCCGATCCGCGCCGAAGATCGCCACCGCGTCCGCCAGCCGGTTCAGGGTTTCGTCCTGCGCATGGACGGCGCGCTTCAGCCGCTCGCGCGTGTCCTCGGCGTCGGTGACGTCGAGCGCCAGGGCGCCCGCGCCGCCGCCCTCCAGCGGCTCGGCGGTGACGTGGAAGGCGCGCCGTCCATGCG
>CAXTUT010000006.1:0-26901 GCA_964247465.1 uncultured Caulobacteraceae bacterium
AGATCTACTTCGAAGACAATCCGCCGCCCTCGATCCTGCAGGTGGACGGCGCCCGGGACTTGGCGGTGGAGATCAACAGCCTGTCCAAAACGTTCGCCATGGCCGGCTGGCGCATGGGCATGGTCGTGGGCAACGCCCGCATGTGCGCAGCGCTGGCCCGGGTGAAGTCGTATCTGGACTACGGCGCCTTCACCCCCATCCAGGTTGCGGCGGTGACCGCGCTGAACGGGCCGCAGGACTGCGTGGCCGACATTCGCGCCATCTACAAAGGCCGCCGAGACTGTCTGGTGAAGAGCATGGCGCAGGCGGGCTGGGACATCCCCGCCCCGCCCGCCTCCATGTTCGCCTGGGCGCCGCTGCCGCCCAGGTTCCAGGCCATCGGTTCCCTGGCCTTCTCGAAGCGGCTGATCGAGGAGGCGGGCGTCGCCGTCGCGCCTGGCCTAGGTTTCGGCGAGTACGGCGAGGGCTATGTCCGCATTGGCCTGGTGGAGAACGAACACCGCATCCGCCAAGCCGCCCGCGCGGTGAAGAAGCTTCTCGCCGGCCCGGTCGAGGCGGCCGAGCCGAGCCTCTCCGCCGCGGCGTCTTGAACGCAACCCCGACTCCGCGCACCTCATAGTGAGGCGGGTTCGCGCCGCTCGTTGCAAGTCGCATACGCAGCCCGGGAGGTCCCACGCTGGCCAAGCCGAAGACGCTCCCCGCCAAGCCGAAGACGGTCGCCGTCAAGCCCAAGGGCTTGGCGTCCAAACCCAAGACGGCCCCGGCGCGCGCCAAGCCGCTCGTCAAGGCCAAGCCGGCTGCGTCGAACGTCGGCGAAGACCGGCTGCAGCGGCTGGCGATCGCGGTGCAGGAGGTGCGCGAGGGCCGCCGCACCAGCACCCGCACCGCCCGCCTGCTCGCCGCCGGCGCCCCGAAGATGGCCCAGAAGGTGGTGGAGGAAGCCGCCGAAGTGGCCATCGAGGCGGTGCTTGGCCGCCGCGAACCCCTGATCAACGAAAGCGTGGACCTGCTCTACAACCTGATGGCGCTTTGGAACGGCGCCGGCATCCGCCTGCAGGACCTGTGGGCCGAAATGGACCGTCGAGAAACCGCCTTCGGCATGTCGGAAAAACTGCCGAAGACCGACGACGTGTGACCGCGCCGCAAGCCACCGATTACACTGTATGTTGTGGGAGCTGAACGGTCGGCGTCGGCCGGTGAGGCGATGGCGCGCGCGCAGGCTGGACCGAGCCGCATTCGATCCTTACGCCTGCCGCTTCGCGCCGGCTGTGAGCTGAACGCGCCCGTTTACGCCAGAGCAGGAAAGTGGCCGCTTGCCCATGCTGAAGACAGCCCTTGTGGCCGCCCTGATCGCGCTGGGGCCTACCGCCCGTGCGCAGACGCCGTCAGACAGCTTCCGCTGGCTGGAGGACATCCATGGCCAGCGCGCCCTGGCCTGGGTCGCTCAGCAGAACGCCAGGACAGCCAAGACGCTCGAAAGCGATCCGCGCTACGAGACCTTCCATCGCGATGCGCTGGCGATCTTCACCGCGCAGGACCGCATCCCGCTGCCCGAGTTTCGCGGCGACGGCGTGGATAACCTGTGGCAGGACGCCGCAAACCCGCACGGGCTGTGGCGCCACGCGACGCTCGCCAGCTATCGCAGCGCGCGCCCGCAGTGGAGCACAATGCTCGACCTGGACGCTCTGTCCAAGGCCGAAGGCAAAAGCTGGTTCTTCAAGGGCGCCGACTGCCTGCGCCCGGCGGAGCGTTATTGCCTTGTGCGCCTTTCCAATGGCGGCGGGGACGCGGTGGCCATCCGCGAGTTCGACACCCAGACCTCTCGGTTCGTGCCCGCCAGCGAAGGTGGGCTGGACCTGCCCGTCGGCAAGCAGGATGCCGACTGGCTCTCGGCGCACGACTTCCTCGTGGCGCGCGACTGGAGCGGCAGCGGTCGCGACCTGACCGTCTCCGGCTACCCCTATGTGGTGCGAGTGATGAGGCCGGGCGCAGCCGCCGCCCCGACCGACGCCTTCAAGGGCCAGTCCGCCGACGTGCAGGTCCGCCCCATGGTGCTGCGCAATCCCGCGGGCGAGGTACAGGCCGTCCTGTTCCAGCGCGGCGTGACCTTCTTCAAGAGCGAGACCTGGCTGCAGACGCCGGGCGGCCCCAAGCTGATCCCCCTGCCCGCCAAGTCCAGCGTGGACGGCCTTGCGGATGGTCAGCTGGTCTTCTCGATCAAGGAGGACTGGCGAGGCTTCAAGGCCGGGGACGTGCTCTCCTACGATCTCGCCGCCCTGAAGACGTCCTCATCCTCGGCGGCGCCGACCCTGGTCTTCCAGCCGTCGGCCCAACAGGCGGTGGACGAGGTGAGGACGACCGCCCACCGCGTGGACGTCGCCTACCTGGACAACGTCAAAGGCGTGGTCGAGAGCTTCCGGCTCGCAGCGGGGCGGTGGAACGGCCACAGACTTGACCTGCCCGCCGACAGCGCTCTGGCGATCCGCGCGGCGTCCGATGGCGACGACCGGCTCTTCGTCACCTCCGAGGGCTTCCTCGACCCAACCTCGTTGTGGTTCGCCGATTCCTCCACCGGCGAGCAGGCCCGCACCAAGCAGCTCCCCGCCCGCTTCGACGCCAGCGGCGACACGGTCGAGCAGCGGTTCGCCACTTCGAAGGATGGCACGCGCGTGCCCTACTTCCTGGTGCGGCCCAAGGTCATGAAGCCGGACGGCTCCACGCCGGTGCAGATGTTCGGCTACGGCGGCTTCCAGGTATCGGAGGTTCCGGTCTACCGGCCGGAGATGGGAAAGCTGTGGCTGGAACGGGGCGGCGCCTATGTGCTGGCCGACATCCGAGGCGGCGGTGAGTTCGGGCCGGCGTGGCACGAGGCGGCGCTGCGTGAGCATCGCCAGCGAGCCTTCGATGACTTCGCCGCCGTCGCCCGCGACCTGATCGCCACGCGCGTCACGTCGCCCGATTATCTGGGCATCTATGGCCGCTCCAACGGCGGCGTGCTGATGAGCGTGTCTATGACCCAGCACCCCGAGCTGTTTGGCGCGGTGGTGATAGAGAGCCCCCTGATCGATATGCTCCGCTACACGCACCTGTCGGCCGGCGCGTCCTGGGCGGCGGAGTACGGCGATCCCGACATGCCCGCCGACCGCGCCTTCATCGCCAAGTACTCGGCCTACCAGAACCTCAAGCCCGGGATAAAGTACCCTGAGCCCTACATAACGACCAACACCGAGGACGACCGCGTGCACCCCGGCCACGCCCGCAAGTTCGCCGCCAAGCTGGAGAGCCTTGGCGACCCTGTGTTCTATTACGAGAACACCTTTGGCGGGCACGCCAACGACGCCGACCCCGAACTAAACGCCCGGCGATGGGCGCGCCATTACGTTTACCTGTCCCAGAAGCTGATGGATCACGGCCAGACGCCGCAACCGGCCAAGCCAGGGCCCTGACGACGCGGCGCCGAGGGGCTGCGCCGCAGCGTATCTGCATGGACACGGCTATGCCGTACCGCTCTAAGCGGGAACATGCGCCTGTCCCAGCTTCGTCCGGACGCCTTCACCCTGTCGCTCCTCGCGACGGTGGCGCTGGCGAGCGCGCTGCCGTGCCGGGGCGGCTTCGCCGTCGTGATGCAGCACGCCACCACCGCCGCCATCGTGCTGCTGTTCTTCCTGCACGGAGCCAAGCTTTCACGGGAGGCGATCCTGGGCGGGCTCGGCGCCTGGCGCGTCCATCTGGCGGTGTTCGCCTCGACGTTCGGATTGTTTCCGCTGCTGGGATTGGCCACCCGCCTGCTGCCGGGCTGGCTGATGTCGCCGGCCATCGCGCCGGGGCTGGTGTTCCTCTGCCTGCTGCCGTCCACCGTACAGTCCTCCATCGCCTTCACCTCGATCGCCGGCGGCAACGTGCCGGCGGCGGTGTGCAGCGCCTCAGGCTCCAGCCTGATCGGGATTTTCCTCACCCCCTTGCTGGCTGCGGTGTTGATGGGCGCGCACGGCCGCGGCGGCGGCGAGCTCGCCGCGGTGGAGAGCGTGGCGGTGGAGCTGCTGGCGCCATTCATCGTGGGCCATTTCTCGCGCCCCCTGATCGGACGGTGGATCGACGGCAACAAGGCGGTGCTGAACCTGGTGGACCGGGGCTCGATCCTGCTGGTGGTCTACACCGCCTTCAGCGCCGCAGTCGTCCAGGGCTTATGGCGCAGACTGTCCGGCCTGGACCTCGTTCAGGTGTTCGTCTGGGACGTGGCCCTGCTTGCGGCGGCTCTGAGCCTGACGATGGCGGCCGCACACGCGTTGCGCTTCAGCCGCGCCGACGAGATCACTACGGTCTTCTGCGGGTCCAAGAAGAGCTTAGCCGCAGGTGTGCCCATGGCCGGCGTGCTGTTTCCTGCGGCCACGGTGGGGCCCATACTCGTGCCGCTGATGCTGTTTCACCAGATCCAGTTGATGGTCTGCGCGGTGATCGCACGCCGTTACGCCGCCGGCCAAGGTCGGGCCTCGCCGGCGATCACGGCGTCGATGGGGCAAGCCCAGCCCTGACCCGTCCCGGCAGGCCGCCCTACTGAGGCTACGCCCTACCCTTTCGCATGGGCGCCGTTCAGCTCCAGTCCGGCGAAGTCGCCTTTCTCGCGCCAAGTCCGCAGCAGGCGGATGAAGGCGATCGGACCGCCGCCGAATGGCGCGCCCCTGGCGTCCGCATCCGACAGCCGCCCCTCGTTATTGTAGTAGCCTGGAGTGCAGGCCTCGATGAACTTACGCCGCGCTTCGCCCAGCTTGACGATAGTGTCGACCCAACCCTGTTCGGCCTCCGGGGTCGGCTCGACACTGTCGACTCCGCTGGCGAGGCAATGGCCGACGATATGGGCGATGTGGGTGGACTGCTCGCTCAGCATGTGCGGAAAATTGGGCGACATGCCTGACTGGCCCGGGCTGACCACGAAGCAGTTGGGGAAGTCGCGGGTGTGCAGACCATGCAGGGTCGACAGACCCTCAGCCCACTTGTCGGTCAGCGACACGCCGCCCACGCCGTGGATCTCCATGCCCGAGCGCTTGCTGTAGCTGGTCGCGACCTCGAACCCGGTGGCGTAGATGAGGCAGTCGAGCGGGTATTCCTGGCCAGCGACCACCGCGCCTGTGGACGTGATCCGCTCGACGCCGCGACCGAAGGTGTCCACCAGGGTGACGTTGTCCTGGTTGAACACTGACAGATACTTGTCGTGGAAGCACGGGCGCTTGCAGTAGAGGCTGAACCAGGGCTTCAGCGCCTCCGCCGTCATCTTGTCGTGGACGAGGCTGTCTATCCGCTCGCGGATCTGGACCATCTTCTCGAAGTCGGCCTGTTCGAGCAGCGCCGCCGGCGACTTGGTCGGATTGTCGGCCATCTTCTGGCGCACGGCGCGCGCCAGGACGGTCCAGCCGTCGTGGACCAGGTCGTCCGGCGGGAGTTCGCCGGTGAACTGGGCTGTGAAGTTTTCCATTCGCGCCTGCTGCCAGCCGGGCTGCAGGCTGGCGGTCCACGCCGGATCTGTCGGGCCGTTATCCCGCGCATCCACCGAGGACGGGGTACGTTGGAAGACGAACAGATGCTTTGCGGCGGCGGCCAGCGGCGGGATGCATTGGATGGCCGTGGCGCCGGTGCCGATAATGCCGACGCGCTTGTCGCGCAGCTTTTCCAGCGGCTCGGTCGCGCTGCCGCCGGTATAGGCGTAGTCCCAGCGGCTGGTGTGGAAACTGTGGCCCCGGAAGGTTTCGATACCGGGTATGGCCGGGAGCTTGGGTCGGTTCAGCGGCCCAGTCGTCAGCACCACGAAACGCGCCTGCATCCGATCGCCGCGGTCAGTCCTGACCACCCATCGCCCTGACGCGCCTTCCCACTGCATCGACTTGACCTGGGTGGAGAAGCAGGCGTCTTCATACAGGCCGAACCGCTCGGCGATGCGACGGCAATGGGCGCGGATTTCCGGCGCCTTGGAGTAGCGCTCCACCGGCATGTAGCCGGTCTCCTCCAGCAACGGGAAGTAGATGTAAGATTCGATGTCGCAAGCGGCGCCCGGGTAGCGGTTCCAGTACCAGGTGCCGCCGAAGTCGCTGCCGGACTCGATGATGCGGATCGTCTTCACGCCGGCTTCGCGCAAGCGCGCCGCTGAGAGCAGGCCGCCAAAGCCACCGCCCACGATCAGCACGTCCACCTCGTCGTTCAGCGGTTCACGCTCGACCACCGGTCCGTAGGGATCGGCGAGCAGGTGGGCAAAGCCCTGCTCTACGTCCCGGTAGCGCCGCTCGCTCGCGTCGCCCCCCGACCGGCGTTCCCGCTCTTCGCGATAGCGTTCACGCAGCGCTTCGATGTCTGGTCCTTTAGGGACGTCGTCGCCGAGAGCCATGGTCAAGTCCTAAACACGGTGGGACCCCGCGACGGCGCGCGCGGGTCGGTTGCGGTACGCCAGCGGCCGCGGCTGACCGCTACACGATCGCCGTCACGCCTCAGAATTTGGCCCTGAGCGTCGCACCGAACGTACGGGGCGCGCCGAGGAACGCATCGACCAGGCCGGTGGCGTCGTTGGGCGCGTTCTGCCCCGGCGCGTTGAACGTCGACTGCACGTAGTGGGTGTCGAACATGTTCTCCACGAAGAACTCCATGTCGTAGCGGGCGCTCTCCGGTCCGAAGATGATGCGGCCGTCTGTGATCGTGTAGGCAGGCTGGGTCTTGCGCACATCCTCGTCCGAACTGCTGCTGTAGTCGGAGTTGAACTTCGCGCCAAGGTTGAGCCGAGTAAAGAAATCATGGGGAAGATGGTAGGTGTAGGTCGCCTCGATGGAGGCGGAATACTGCGGCGCGTATGGCAGACGCTCACCCGGCGTGCCGAGATAGCCCGAACTCAGCAATGCCTGATAGTCGCTGTGCGAGAAGCGGGTGTTGGCGATGGTCAGGCCGCCTTGAAGGGTCAGGTCGCGGGTCGGACGGTACAGGAAGTCGGTGTCCAGCCCCTTGCTGTAGACGTAGGGCAAGGAGTCGACCAGGAAGATCAACCCATTATAAGTATTGTCTTGGAAGTTGGAGAACTTCTCGTAGAACAGCGTCGCGTTCAACAACAGCTTGCGATCAAACAGGGTGGACTTGGCGCCGATCTCGGCGGAGTCGGAATACTCGGGCTTGAAGAAGGTGCTGGCGATAGCGTTGGTGGCGGTGACCAGGCCGTTGGCCCCGACCGGGCATGGACCGGTCGCGAGCGGCAGTTGGGTCACAGGGTTGAGCCCCTGCTGGTTGGGGCAGCTGATCCGATCCAGGTTGAAGCCGCCCGCCTTGAACCCTTTGGCGTAGGAAATATAGGTCAAGAGCTCTGGGTTGAAGCGATAGGCGGCCTTGACGGTGCCCGAGGTGTTGGAGGTCGACTCGGCCTGGTGGTTGGCGAAGTTGTTGAACGCCGACTCGGCGATGGGCAAACAGACCGTGTTGATGCCCTGCTGCCCCAAGGCTGACGCCGGAACCCCGCGGCTGTTGATGATCGCATCGCAGCCCGCGCCGGTCAGCGGGCTTACGTTTTGGTTCAGGCTGTTGTCGACTTTATTGTCGATGGTATAACGCGCACCGATGTTGATATCGAACTTCGAAGTAAAGTGATAGGTCTCATTGGTGAACAGCGAGTAGCTGTCGGTGCGCTGACGATACTGGTCTATGTCGCCCTGGCCCGCAGGATATTGCGCGTTCGGCGAACCGAACACGGCCTGGAGCGCGTTCGGGATCGGTGCGCCAAGCGCGATGGAGCTCAGCACGTCGTTGATCAGCGGATTGTAGTCCGTCCCGAACAGCAGCTGCTGGTTGTCGCGAAGGTACTCGTTGGCGTAGAAGCCGCCTACCAGGTAGTCGATCTTGTCGTAGCTGCCGGCGAAGCGGATCTCTTGGCTGAAGTCCTGAAACTGTTCACTGTTCAGGTCGCCACTGGTCCGGCGCAGGATGTCGATGTCGGTGAAGTCGGGATCCTGCGATCCATAGAGCTTCCAGTTGCGATAGGCTGTGATCAACGTCAATGAGCCGTGCAGCTGCGGCAGCTTGTAGTCGAGCTGCACCGAGACGCCTTCGTCTACGTTGTCCTGCGGATCGTTGTCATTGCCGTAGGTCACGCGGTTGTAGGGATTGGGGGTTTGGGGCTCGCCTTGGACGGGCCCGGCGAGACCGGCCACTAGGCCTTGCGTGTTCAGGTTGCCCGTGGCGCGGCTGAGCGGCTGGGCGTCGCGGAACACCACCGCCAGACAACAGTGCTCGTCGCGGTGGGTGTAATCGCCGATGACCCGCACGGAGAGGTCGTTGGTCGGTTTGTAGAGCAGCTGAAGCCGGGTGGTGTAGAAGTTCTCGTCCTGATCGTCGTCTTTGGTGCGCGGGCCGTCACCGGTCACCACCGACTGGAAGCCGTCGCGCTGGCGGTCGGCGAAATAGAAGCTGCCCGCCACCTTGTCGCCCAGGATCGGTCCATGCAGCTCGGCGGAGCCGCCGATCTCGTTATAGTTTCCAGCGGTCAGTTCCGCGCTCGCGCCGTACTTGAAGCTCGGCTCAGCGGTGGTGATGTTGATCACGCCGGCCGAGGTGGACTTGCCGAACAGGGTGCCCTGCGGCCCCTTCAGCACCTCGATCTGGTCCACGTCGCCGAGGTCGTTGAAGCCGACGCCGTTGCGGGGTCTGTAGACGCCGTCGATGACGATACCGACCGAGGGCTCCAGACCCGGGTTGTCGCCCACCGTGCCCACGCCGCGGATGCGCGCGGTGGTGGTGGCGTCAGAAGTGTCGGAGGTGACGGTCAGGCCGGGCACCACGCGCTGCAGGTCCTTGACGGTCTGCACGCCGCTGTCCTGCAGCAGCTGCTTGTTGATGACGGTGACCACGATGGGGACGTCCTGCAGGTTCTCCTTGCGCTTTTGCGCTGTCACCACGACCGTATCGACGGTGAAGGGCGAACCGGTCGAGACGACGCCGTTCGCGGGCGCGGTCGGCCCAGGGGCTGTCGTACTGAGCGCAGACGTCGCCGAGGTGGCGTTGGGGCTGACGCTCTGTGGATCGGGGCCTACCGGAGCGGGATTGGCGGCCTGAGCTAAGGCTGCGCCCGAACCTGCAACCGCCATCGCCAGCGACGAGACCGTAATCAACGCCAAGTGACGGGTATTCATGTAGGCCTCTCCCTGTTGATTTTCGTGCGACTTGAAGTCGTCGCCTCGTCTTTAGTGATAGGCTGGTCGATTGTTAACGCTTCAGTCCTGAAGGCCACCCGAGCTGTATCGAGCGCCGATACGCGTAAGTTTCTCGGCAGACAAGCTTACTTGGCGCCAGTTAATCGACAAACATCAATACGGATGGGCCATCTTGATTAAATCGTTAAGAGCGCCAGGAGCGGCAATCCATCCGCTGAAATCCTCTCTGACATGGTTCCTTGTCAGTCACAAGGCCTTCGCCACGAAACTCCCGCACCGCGGCCATGTTTCGCAGACCCTGCGGGCTGGGCCTTGCGAAACGATCTCGAGCGGGTCAGTGAAGGACGATGACGGCGAAAGCGAGCACGGGCCGCAAGTTCGGAGGCAAGACTGCTGCGGAGCGCCAGGCGGAACGTCGCGGACAACTGATCCGCGCCGGCTTCACGCTCTATGGCGAAAGGGGCTATCGCAATGCGACGGTGAAGGCCGTCTGCGATGTCGCAGGCCTCACCGAGCGCTACTTCTACGAGTCGTTCGTCAACAGCGAAGACCTGCTTTGCGCCTGCTTCAGCCAAGTGACCACGGAGATCCTTGCGGCGATGAGACGGGCGGCTGACCATCACGGCGGCCCGCCCATGGCCAGGGTTCGCGCCGGCCTGCTGGTCTATCTGAAGAGCCTTCGCGGCAATCCCGCCGCCACACGCGTGTTCCTATTCGAGATGGCGAGCGTGAGCCCTCGGACCGAGGCGCTCGTCTCCCAAAGCCATGACGCCTATGGCGCGTTGCTGACGCAGGTGATGGCGTCGGATCCGAGCTTCGATCCCAAGGTGTCGCGCCTGCTCCTGCGGGGGGTGATCGGCGGCGGCCTTCACGTGGCCCAGGCCTGGATCGCAGGTGGCTACGCCGAAGACGTCGAGGTCGTCGCCGACATAGCGCTCAGCCTCTATAGCCTTGCGGCGGTCGCAGGATCGAACCGCTGTAAGCCCGCCGTCGTCAAGCCGGTCCAACTCCTCAGGTGAGCTTGGCGCCGGCTTGGGCGCGATGCTATGGCGGGACGAGCTGACATCCAGCCTTGTCGGGTGCGCGCAGCCACGCGGCCGCGACGGGCCGCCCAGGCTTCGCACCCGACGCTCACCGGAGACCGCCATGTCCATCCTGGAAGCGCCCGCCCAGGCCCTTGCGCCCCCCTCCGACGACGACCACGAGGCCGTAGAGGCTTTGCGCACGGCCTTCGAGGCTCAACGTCGCGCCTTCGCGGCCGATCGTCGGCCTAGCCTGGACGTGCGGCGTGAGCGCGTCGGGCGCATCATTCCCATGATGTTGGCCAACCGCGAACGCATCAGCGCGGCGCTAAGCGCTGATTTTGGGGCTCACCCCGTCCCGGTCGCAGACCTGATCGAGACGCTCGGAGTCGTCGGGCGCGCGCAGTACGTGCTGCAGAACCTCGAAGCCTGGATGCAGCCCATGGCGCGGGAGATGGACCCGGCCATGTTCGGCGCCTCTCGCGCCTACATCCAGAGCCAGCCCAAGGGCGTGGTCGGCAACATCGTGCCGTGGAACTTCCCGTTCGATATCGGCGTCGGCCCGATGATCGAGATGCTGGCCGCCGGCAACCGCGTGATCCTGAAGCCCTCCGAGTTCGCGCCGGCGTCGGCGGCCCTGCTGCGCGAGATGGTCGCCGCCCATTTTGAGCCGGAGCTCGCCACCGTGGCGGTCGGCGGCCTGGAGCTCGCCCGCGCCTTCGCCGACTTGCCCTGGGATCACCTGCTCTACACCGGCAGCCCCGGCGTTGGCCGCCAGATCATGGCCGCTGCGGCGCGCAACCTGACGCCGGTGACGTTGGAGCTCGGCGGCAAGTGCCCCGCCATCGTTCTGCCGGGCGCGGTGGATGCGGCGAGCGTCAAGTCGGTCATGGGCGCCAAGATCGTCAAGAACGGCCAGATGTGCGTGTCGGTCGACTACACGCTCGTCGCGCGCGATGAGATGGAGGCTTTCGCCACCCTGGCCGCTGAGTTCGTGCGCCAGGCTGCGCCAGGCTACGCCCGGGGGCCGGACTGCACCGGCATCATCTCGCTTCGCCACCTGGATCGGCTGACCGACATGCTGCAGGAGGCGAAGGACCGCCAGAGCCGCATCGTGACCCTGGAAGACACCGGTGAGATCGACCGTCAGACTCGCAGGATGCCTCTGTCGCTGGTGCTCGAGCCGGCGGCGGACCTGAGGATCATGAAGGAAGAGATTTTCGGGCCGATCCTTCCGGTCGTCCCCTACGATACGCTCGACGACGCGCTGGCCTTCATCAACGCCGGCGAGCGCCCGCTGGGGCTCTATGTTCTGGGTCATGACCAGGATCAGATCGATCATGTGCTTGGCGAGACTCACTCGGGCGGCGTGGCGGTGAACACCTGCGCGCTGCAGGGCGCGCTGCCTTCGCTGGGCTTCGGCGGCGTCGGCATGAGCGGTATGGGCCGTCACCACGGCGTGGA
This sequence comes from uncultured Caulobacteraceae bacterium, assembly GCA_964247465.1. Lineage (GTDB taxonomy): Bacteria > Pseudomonadota > Alphaproteobacteria > Caulobacterales > Caulobacteraceae > CAHJWH01. Next base: position 11,657 of record CAXTUT010000006.1, read on the forward strand.
AGGCTTTCGCGAGTTCTCCAACCCGCGCGGCGTGGTGGTGCAGGGCGAAGGCGACCAGATCGACGCCTTCTTCGCGCCCTACAGCAAGGCCGCCGCGATCGTGGACCACGTCCTATCGGGCGCAGCTGCGGACTGAGCCGCGCAGCGCCCGCAGCGTGCAGACGGGCGGTCTCAGCCGCGACCCAGGGCGATGAAGTAGTCGCGTGTCGCTTCCGGCGCGGACACCGCCTGTATGTGCAGCTCCTTCAGCTCCGGCGGGACGTACCAGTGCACGCGATCCTCGTGGTAGGCCTCCCACACCGTCTCGGCCACCATGCGGGGATTGATCAGGCGCCAGGGCCCGTCGGGCGGCAGGATTGCCTTGGTTTCGGCCGACAGCATGCCGGTGTCGATGATGCCGGGCAGGACGTCGGCGACACGCACCCCGTATGGCTTGAACTCGATCGACAGGGCCTCCGTTAGGCCCTTCACCGCCTGCTTGGTGGCGGAATAGACGGCGAGGTTGGCCGAACCGAACACGGCTGAAGCCGACGAGGTCGAGAAGCAGAGCGAGTTCGGCGTCGCCTTGAGCAAAGGGCCGGCGGCCTGCACGCCTGCGAAGACGCCGAGCAGGTTGATCCGCACGATCCGCTCGATGGCGTCCCAGGCCATCTCCTCGGCTGAAGCCTGCGCAATGACGCCTGCGTTATTGAACAGGATGTCCAGCGTGCCGCCGGTCTTCTGCGCAAAAGCCTCTACCACCGCAGAATATCCGACGCGGTCGCTCACGTCGAGGCGCTGGACATGGCATCGGTCCTGTCCGATTTGCGCAGCGAGCGTGGCCAGGCCGGCCTCATCGACGTCGAAGGCGCCGACGAACCAACCGTGTTCGGCGAAGAGCGAGGCGGTCGCCCGGCCGATGCCCGAGGCGGCGCCGGTGATGAAGATCGACTTGCGATCGCTTGGCATGGTTCGTTTCCCAGGAATGGAGTGTCGGTCGCTGGACGTCGGCTTTCTCAGGGCGTCGTGGACTAAACCGGAGAGGTCCACGCGACGGGCGAGACGGACTCGACCGGATCGTCGGCTCCCCCGCCCCTCTGCGCCCGTCCGCCGCCTCGCACGAAGAGAAGCCCTATGAAGCCCAGCGTCATCAACGCCGCCAGGGCAGCGAACCCCGCCTGCTGCGTGCCGGTGGCGTGTGTCGCCACCAACACCAGCAGCGAGCCGATCCAGACCGTCGCCGTGCCGGACAGGGCGTAGAGGCCGAAGAAGGCGCCGGTCTGCTCGGGCGGTGTGAGCCGCGTCAGCAACGTTCGGCTAGACGCATAAGACGCGGTTATGAAAATCGAGTTGGAGAAACTGATGAGCAAGTACACGAGGTCGGGCAGGGTGCGGAAGACTGGACCTGACCAAAGCGGAGCGTGGATCGACGGGCTGAACGGCCAGACGTAAAGGATACGGTCCGGAGCCATGCCGATGAGCGCGATCAGGCTGAGCGCGGTCACCCCGATCTCGATCCGCACCGCCCACTTGGGCCCGAGCGCATGGTCCATGACCCCGCCCAGCAAACCGCCGAACACCGCCATGATGCTGAGCAGGATCCCGTAAGCCAGCAGATCCAGCGTGCCCCAGTGCATCACCCCGTTGGCGTACACGCCGGCGAACAGCAGCACCCCGGTCATGGCGTCGATGTAAAGCATGCGCGACAGCAGGAAGGTCGTTGCGTCTCGGTGGCCCTTCAGCGTGCGCAGCATGGCCGCGATCGACTGTGCGCCCCCGGCAAGGGCGCGCGGGATCGACACGCCCGTGCGAGGCGCATCGGCGGTGAGCAGGAAGAGCGGCAGGCAGCCCACGGCCAGAACGGCCGCAGCGATCGGCGCCACAATCCGCGACGGTTCGTGTAGCGCCTGGCTCAGGCCGAATAGCGGGGTCCTGGGAATAAAGCCGAACGGCAGCACGCCCGGCAGAACGAAGGCCCAGAGAACAAAGACCAAGGCCGTGACCGAGATTGCGTTACCGAGGGCGAGCGCCAGTCCCGAGGCCGCATGCGCCTGACGCGCGCCCGCGGCGCGCACCAGCATGGAATTGTGCAGCACTTCACTGTAGGAAAATAGAACCGAGATCGCTGCCGCGATCGCGATCACCGCGCTGATCGACAAGCCGCGATGATCGGCCCGCGTGAACCAGAGCGACCATATCAGCGGGACCATCAGCGCAGTGACCAAGAGCAGCAGCGGCTTGCGCGGCCCGATCTTGTCGATCGAGGCTCCCAGCAATGGTGCGGTGAGCGCCACGATGATCCCTGCCCACTGCCCGTAGGTGGCGACCGCCTGCTGCCCGCGGATGGGATCGCCCACGACCACGCTCGAGAAATACGGCATGAACACGTAGATGGTCACAAGGACCACGAAGGGGTTGCGAACCCCTTCGAACATCGACCAAGCCAATGCGCCCGGCGACAGACCCCGGCCAGTCTTCTCGTTCAACGGCGAACCTCCCGAAGCTTCGCGCAGCGCCCATTCGCCTGACGGCGACAAGCGTTCTTGTCAGATCGACGCTTACAGCGTTGCGGGCCTTTGGCAAGCTGCGGTCTGGAGAGGCGCGCCGCCGATCGCGAGCCCTTAGATCAGGCCGGCAAGCGGCGACGAGGGATCGGCATAGCGCTTCATTGGCATGCGACCGGCCAGATAAGCGTCGCGACCGGCGATGACAGCGTGCTTCATGGCGCGGCCCATTCGGATCGGGTCCTTGGCCTCGGCGATGGCGGTGTTCATCAGCACGCCGTCGCACCCGAGCTCCATGGCGATGGCGGCGTCAGACGCTGTACCCACGCCCGCGTCCACGATCACCGGCACGTGCGACTGCTCCACGATCAGGCGGATGTTGACCCGGTTCTGGATTCCTAGCCCCGATCCGATCGGCGCGCCCAGCGGCATGATGGCGGCGGCGCCTGCGCCCTCCAGCTTGCGGGCGTAGACCGGATCGTCGGAGCAGTAGACCATCACCTGGAAACCGTCCCCGACCAGCAGCTTGAGCGCGCGCAGCGTCTCTTCCATGTCCGGGTAGAGGTGCTTGGGATCGCTCAGCACCTCCAGCTTCACCAAGTCCCAGCCGCCCGCTTCGCGCGCCAGCCGCAAGGTACGAACGGCATCCTCGCCGGTGAAGCAGCCCGCGGTGTTGGGCAGGTAGGTGAAACGCTCCGGCTTGACGTAGTCGGCCAGCATGGGCTGGGACGGATCGGACAGGTTCACCCGCCGCACCGCCACAGTCACGATCTCCGCTCCCGCCGCCTCGGCTGCGGCGGCGTTGGTGGCGTAGTCCTTGTACTTGCCGGTACCCACGATCAGCCGGGAAGTGAAGATGCGGCCCGCCACCGTCCAGCTGTCGCCCGGCATGCCGGCGGCGACTGGTGCAGGCACGTTCAGAACAGGCGCGTTCATTCAGCCGCCTCCGATGAAGTGGACGATCTCGATGCGGTCACCGTCGCTGAGGGCCGTGGCGAGGTACTGCGAGCGGGGCACGATCTGCAGATTACGCTCCACGGCGAGCTTGCGCACGTCGAGCCCAAGCGCAACCACGAGCGCGGCCACCGTCGAGGCGCCCTGCACCACCCGTTCCTCGCCGTTCAGCAAGAGCCTCAATGCACCCGCCTTCGCTGCGAGCGCGAAGCTTGTGACGAGGGATCGGCGCCTATACAAGACGCGGCTTCGACTCCGGGCCCGGCGCAGCAGGTGCGCGGGCGAGGTGGGCGCGTGGGAATGGCGAAACCGATCTTCGTGCTGAACGGGCCCAACCTGAACCTCCTGGGCGTCCGCGAGCCCCACATCTATGGGACGACGACGCTGGATCAAGTGAAGACGCTGTGCCAAGCCCGCGCCGCAGGCCACGGACTGAGCGTCGATTTCCGCCAATCCAACCACGAAGGCGTGCTGGTGGATTGGATCCAGGAAGCGCGGACGCAGGCTTCGGCGATCGTCATCAACCCGGCGGCCTACAGCCACACCTCGATCGCCTTGCTGGATGCGTTGAAGGCCTTGGATCAACCCATCATCGAACTTCACCTGTCCAACCCCGCCGCGCGCGAGCGCTTTCGTCGCCACAGCTACGTATCTAGCGTCGCCACCGGCGTCATCGCGGGTTTCGGCGCCGGCGGCTATCCGCTCGCCATCGACGCCGTCGTCCGTCTCATCTCGCCGCCCGCTTAAGGAGCCGCATGGCCCTCCCTGACCTTCCCGACCCCGACGCGGCCCTGTCGGACGCCTTAGACAGCCCCGCAGGCTCCGCGCGCGCCGAGTCGCCGACGCCTGTGGCGTCCAAGCTGCGCGACGAGATCGACACGCGCCTGGTCCGCCGCCTCGCCGACATCTTGAAGGACACCGATCTCACCGAGATCGAGGTCGAACGAGGTGATCTGAAGATTCGCGTCGCCCGCCAGATCGCCTCCGCCGCGCCCGCTGTGATGGCACCGGCCGTCGCCGCGAGCGCGCCCGCAGCCGCCGTCGACGCTTCACCTGCCGCCGAGCCGCAGGGCGAGACGATGCGCGGCGAGGTGATCAAATCGCCCATGGTGGGCGCCGTCTATCTCCAGCCCCAGCCGGGCGCCAAGCGCTTCGTCCAGGCAGGCGAACAGGTGACCGCCGGCCAGACGCTGCTGATCATCGAGGCCATGAAGACCATGAACCCGGTCCCTGCACCCAAGGCGGGCACAGTGCTGAAAGTGATGGTGGAGGACGGCCAGCCGGTGGAGTTCGGCGAGCCTTTGGTCGTGATCGAGTAGGCCCGTGTTCGACAAGATCCTGATCGCCAACCGCGGCGAGATCGCGCTGCGGGTCCATCGCGCCTGCAAGGAGATGGGCATCGCCACGGTGGCGGTGCATTCCGAAGCCGACGCCAGCGCCATGCACGTACGGCTGGCCGATGAGAGCGTGTGCATCGGCCCTGCGTCCGCCGCCAAGAGCTATCTGAATATACCCGCCATCATCGCCGCCTGCGAGATCACGGGCGCGCAGGCGGTGCATCCCGGCTACGGCTTCCTGTCGGAAAACGCCCGGTTCGCCGAGATCGTGAACGCCCACGGCTTCACCTTCATCGGCCCGCGCCCCGAACACATCCGCGTCATGGGCGACAAGATCAGCGCCAAGCAGACCGTGCGCGACGCCGGCATCCCTGTGGTGCCCGGCTCCGACGGCGGCGTCTCGACGGTCGAAGAGGCGATGGCGGCCGCCGAGAGCATCGGCTTCCCCGTGCTGATCAAGGCCGCGGCCGGCGGCGGCGGCCGCGGCATGAAGGTGGCCAACACCCGCGAAGGCCTGGCGGAGGCGGTGGCGACCGCCCAATCCGAAGCAGCGGCGGCGTTCGGCGACGGCACGGTCTACATGGAGCGCTATCTCCAGCGACCCCGCCACATCGAGATCCAGGTCGTCGCCGACAGCCACGGCCATGTGGTGCACCTGGGCGAGCGGGACTGTTCCCTGCAGCGCCGCCACCAAAAGGTGCTGGAGGAGGCGCCCTCCCCCGCCATCGACGCGGCCACGCGCGCCGCGATCGGCCGGGTCGTCGTGGAGGCCATTGCTCGCATCGGCTATCTGGGCGTCGGCACCATCGAGTTCCTGTATGAGGACGGCGAGTTCTTCTTCATCGAGATGAACACGCGCCTGCAGGTGGAGCACCCCGTCACCGAGGCGATCACCGGCATCGATCTGGTGCGCGAACAAATTCGGATCGCTGCGGGCCTCCCCCTCTCCTTCAGCCAGGAAGACGTGGCGTTCGAGGGACACGCCATCGAATGCCGGATCAATGCGGAGAACCCGCGCACCTTCACACCATCGCCCGGCCGGGTGACCGATTTCCATGCGCCGGGCGGCTTGGGCGTGCGGCTCGATTCGGCCATGTACGCGGGCTGGACCATCCCGCCCTACTACGACAGCCTAATCGGCAAGCTGATCGTGCACGGCCGCGATCGGGACGAGGCGATCGCGCGCATGGCCCGCTCGCTGGGCGAGATGGTGGTGGGTGGGGTGGAGACCACGATCCCGCTGTTCCAGGACCTGCTGAACGAACCCGATATCCAGTCCGGCGCCTACGATATCCATTGGCTGGAGCGCTGGTTGGCCAAGGCCTGAGGCCGCCCGAGCGGCCCGTGGCGCCTCAGCTCTTCAGCCGCCAGCCGGTCCGGAAAACCTGCCAGACCGCCAAGCTCAACACCACGCTCAGCGCCAGGGTGTAAGCCACCCCGATCCCGATCGAGCCGTCCGCGTGGCCGATGAAGCCGTAGCGGAACCCGTCGATCATATAGAAGAAGGGGTTGAACTTGGAGATTGAGCGGAACGGCTCCGGCAGGTTGGTCACGCGGTAGAAGGTGCCGGACAGGAAGGTCATGGGCGTGACCAGGAAATTGGTCACCGACGCCAGGTGGTCGAACTTCTCGGCCCAGAGACCCGTCACCACTCCGACAAGCGCCAGCACCAGCGAGGATATCAGGCTGAAGTAGAGGATCGCCCACGGATGCGCGATCCCGAAGCGCGAGAACGGCCATACGGTGAGGGTCGTCACCAGTCCTACCAGCAGCCCCCGCGTCACCGCGCCGGCCGTGAAGCCGACCGCGAGCTCCGCCGGCGACAATGGCGGGGTGAGGAAATCCACCGCCGTGCCCATCAGCTTGGCCTGCACCAGCGAGGAGGAGGAGTTGGCGAAGGCGTTGTTCAGGATCGACATCATGATCAGCCCAGGACCGACGAACTGCGCAAACGACACGCCCGCGACGGCCGGGCGGGCCCCGCGCAGCGCGACGACGAACACCATCATGTAGAGCAGCGTGATGACGACGGGCGACAACAGCGTCTGCAGCGCCACCTTCCAGAAGCGCAGCACCTCGCGCTGGTAGAGGGTGCGCAGGCCGATCCAGTTCACGCCGCGATAGTCGCGGGGACGTGTTGGCGCCACCGCGCGCGAGATGTGGCCGACAGGCGACTGGATATTCATCGCCCCCATGTGCGCTGCAGCGTCCACACGCGCAACCGGGCGCACGCCTTCCATACGCCAGAGCGCCGCAGGGAAGCCGAATCAATATATGGTTTCTGTGGATAAGCCGAGCACCACGGCTTGTGGGTAATCACCAGACGCGTACTGTATCTTGTGTCGGCGAGCGGTACGCGGGCCGACTGACACTAGATGTAGGTCGCTTGGCGACCCAACGCGGAGGCGGGACATGGGCTGGACCGAGGAGCGGGTAGACGTGCTGAGAAAGCTGTGGCTGGACGGCTTCAGCGCGAGCCAGATCGCCAAGCAGCTCGGCGGCGGCCTCACACGCAACGCCGTCATCGGAAAGGTTCATCGCCTGGGCTTGTCAGGCCGCGCGGCCCCGTCCCAACCGCAGCGCCCCGCCTTCAAGCCTACCCGACCGGCGCGGCCCCTCGTCTCAAGCCCCACGCCCGTCATGCGCCGGCCCGAACCTGCGGCGCTCCCCAGCGAGCCGCCGGCGCCGGCGTTCGCCTGCGAGGAGACGGGATCTGCCACGGTGCTGACGCTCGGTTCGCACATGTGCAAATGGCCGATCGGCGATCCGTCCAGCGACAGCTTCGGCTTCTGCGGACGCGCCTGCAGCGAAGGGCCTTACTGCGCCCAGCACGCGCGGGTGGCCTATCAAGCCCAGCCACGCAAGACCCCGGGCAAGCGCAGCGAGACCTCGGAGCTGGTCAGGTCGCTGCGCCGCTACATGTAGCACGAGTGAAGGCTCCGTCCCGAACGGGGACGGAGCGCGCCGATCAGCCGACGATCTCGGCGTCCGAGAAGAACTGCTCGATCTCCGCCTTGGCGGTCTCCGGCGCATCGGAGCCGTGGACGGAGTTCTCGCCGATCGACTTGGCGTAGAGCTTGCGAATGGTGCCTTCGTCGGCCTGAGCCGGGTTGGTCGCACCCATGATCTCGCGATACTTGGCAATGGCGTTTTCGCCCTGAAGCACCTGCACGACCACCGGGGCGGAGGTCATGGTGTCGACCAGCTCGCCAAAGAAGGGACGCGCCTTGTGCACGGCGTAGAACTGCTCGGCGTCGGCCTTGGACATCTTGATGCGCTTCTGAGCGACGATCCGCAGACCCGCCTTTTCGATCACCGCGTTGATGGCGCCGGTCAGGTTGCGCTCGGTGGCGTCAGGCTTGAGGATCGAGAAGGTGCGTTCGGTCATGGCTGTTCAGTGTCTTCGCGTTGGGAGGAAGTCGCGGGCTTATAGCGAGGGCGTCCGGTCCCGCCAACGGCTTGTGGTCTCCGCCTGGATGCGCCTGCGCGCAAGGGGGCGCTTCCCGCTCGCTCCCCCGCGCGTCATAAGCGCCGCCCTATGCTGCAGATCAACGCGCTTTCCTTCAACGCCTGGGGCCGCCGCTTCTTTGAGGACGCGTCCGCTCGCGTGCCCGACGGCGCCAAGGTCGGGCTGGTTGGCCGCAATGGGACCGGCAAGTCCACACTGTTCAAGCTGATCCTGGGTGAGCTGTCGCCGCTCACTGGCGAGATCGTCACGCCCCGCTCGGGGCGCATCGCGACCGTTGCGCAGGAGCACGCCGCCACCTCAGTCGCTCTGCTCGACACAGTGCTCGCCGCGGACGTGGAGCGCGCCGCCCTGCTGGCGGAACTTGACAACGGCGAACCGGAGCGGCTCGGCGAGGTTCACGCACGCCTGATCGACATCGGAGCGGACGCAGCGCCCGCCCGCGCCGCGGAAATTCTGGGCGGCCTGGGCTTCTCCGCGGCCGATCTCGCGCGTCCGATGGCGGAGTTCTCTGGCGGCTGGCGCATGCGCGTTGCCCTGGCCAGCGCCCTGTTCGCCGAACCCGACCTGCTGCTGCTCGACGAGCCGACCAACTACCTGGATCTGGAAGGCGCGCTTTGGTTGGAGCAGCGGCTGAAACGCTATCCGCGCACCGCCATGATCATCAGTCACGACCGGGAGCTGCTGAACACCTCCGTCGACCACATCCTGCATCTGCGCGAGGGCAAGCTGGATCTCTACGCCGGCGGCTACGACGATTTCGAGCGGATGCGGGCGGAGCGCCAGCGGCTGGCCGGGGCCGCCGCCGCCAAGCAGGACGCCGAGCGCGCCAAGCTCCAGGCCTTCGTCGACCGCTTCAAGGCCAAGGCCACCAAGGCCGCCCAGGCCCAATCGCGCGTGAAGCGGCTGGCCAAGATGCAGGCCGTCACGGTGTCCGTCGAGGGCGGCGTCGCGCCCTTCACCCTGCCCTCGCCCGAGCGCGCCCTGAATCCGCCGCTGGTGCGAATGGACAAGGCCGCGGTCGGCTACGACGGGCGCGCGGTGCTGCGCAACCTGACCCTGCGGCTGGACACCGACGATCGCATCGGCCTGCTCGGCGTCAACGGCGCGGGCAAGTCCACCCTGGCCAAGCTGCTAGCGGAAGCGCTCACGCCGCTTGCGGGCGAGCTGGCGCGCCAGCCGCGCATGCGGGTCGGCTGGTTCAACCAGCACCAGATCGAGGCCATGGACCCCGGCGACACGCCGCTCGACATGATCCGGCGCGCCCTGCCCGACGAGAGCGAACCGCGACGTCGCTCCAGGCTGGCGCAGTTCGGCATCACGTCGGAGAAGATGGAGACCACCGCCGCCGACCTGTCCGGCGGCGAGCGGGCGCGTCTGCTGCTGCATCTGGTGGCCATGCAGGCGCCGCACCTTCTGATCCTGGACGAGCCGACCAATCACCTCGACATCGACAGCCGTCGCGCCCTGCTCGACGCGCTGAACGACTATGAAGGGGCGGTGCTGCTGATCACCCACGACCGTTCGCTGATGGAGCTGGTGGCCGACCGGCTGTGGCTGGCCGCCGACGGCACGATCAAGCCCTTCGACGGCGACATGGAGGCCTACACAAGGCTCGTGCTCGATCGCGCCAAGGCCGCCGCTCGCACAGATGCGGAGGCGCGCAGCTCCGCTGCCTTGGCCGGCTCGGCCAAGGCTGCGCGCAAGGCGTCCGCCGACGCCCGCGCCCAGCTCGCGCCCCTGCGGCGGGCGGCAGAAGCGGCGGAAGCCAGGATGGAGGGGCTGACCCGCAGGCTCGCCGAGGCGGACGCCGCACTTGCCGATCCCGCCCTGTTCGCCCGCGACGTCGCGCGCGCGGTCGCTCTGGGCAAGGCGCGGGCGAGCGCCGCCGACCAGCTCACCGCCGCCGAGACCGCCTGGATCGAGGCGGCCGAAGCTTATGAGACCGCCAAGCTGGAGGCGGGCGTGTAAGTCGTCGCCATGCCTGCAGCGACGACTAGATGCTGACCTGGGCGCCGAGCTCCACCACCCGGCCGGCAGGTATCTTAAAGAAGTCGGTCGGGTTGGCCCCGTTCTTCAGCAGGAAAATGAACAGCTTGTCCTGCCAGAGCGGCATGGCCGCCTGGGCCGCCGGCACCACGGAGCGGCGGCCGAGGAAGAACGACGTCGCCATGATGTCGAACTTCAGGCCGTGTTTGCGACACACGCCGAGCGCCTTGGGCACGTTCGGCGTCTCCATGAAGCCGTAGTTGATCACCAACTTCTTGAAGTCCTCGTTGAAGGCGGTGATCACCACCCTGTCGGCCTCGGCCACGCGCGGCGTCTCGGCGATGTGGACCGTGGTGATAACGTTCTTCTCGTGCAGCACCTTGTTGTGCTTGAGGTTATGCATAAGCGCCACCGGCGCGGTGTCGGGGTCCGACGTGAGGAAGATCGCCGTTCCGGGCACCCGGTGCGGCTGGCGCGCGCGCAACATCTCGATGAGCTCGGTCACCGGCACCGAATCGCGCCGCGTCTTGTCGCTGAGCACCTGGGTGCCGCGGACCCAGGTATACATGATCATGAACAGGCATAGACCGAGGCTGAGCGGAAGCCAGCCGCCGGACGCGATCTTCAGCCCGTTCGCTGCGAGGAAGACCGCGTCCAGACTGATCAGAGGCGCGGTGAGCAGGACCGCGCGCCACAGGGGCCACTTCCACATGCGCCGCACCACGATGAAGGCCAAGATGGTGGTCGTGAGCATGGTGCCCGTCACGGCCAAGCCGTAGGCGTCCGCCAAATTGTCGGCGGTTTGGAACACCAGCACGAGCACGAGCACGCCCACCAGGAGGAAGCGGTTCACCTGGGGCATATAGATCTGGCCCGACTGGGTTTCCGACGTGCGGGTCACCGTCATGCGCGGCAGGATACCGAGCAGGATCGCCTGTTGGCTAAGCGAGTAGGCGCCGCTCACCACGGCCTGGCTGGCGATCACCGACGCCGCGACGGCCAGGATCACCAGCGGCGCACGCAGGATCGGCGGCGCCATGACGAAGAACCAGTCCAGGTTCGGCATGGCGTGGTGGTGCGCGCGAGCCATGTGCAACGCCTTCAGCGCGTAGGCGCCCTGGCCGAAATAGTTCATGGCCAGGGCCGGCAACGCGAAGAACAGCCAGGCCGACTGGATCGGCCACCGCCCGAAATGGCCCATGTCGGCGTAGAGCGCCTCAGCGCCTGTGACCGTCAGGAACACCGAGCCCAGCACCAGGAAGCCGACCAGGCCGTGGTGGACAAGGAACATGATCGCGTAGTGCGGGCTGGCCGCCAGCAGGATCTGCGGCGCGTCGGCGATATGGGTCACGCCCAGCGCCGCAAGGGTTACGAACCACACCAGCATGATCGGGCCGAACAGGGTTGCAAGCTTGGCGGTGCCGCGCGCCTGGACAAGGAAGAAGCCAATCAGGAGCACCATGGAGACGATCATGATCGAGCGTCCCGTGACGATCCCGTGCAATGCGGGCACATCGTTCATGCCCTGAAAGGCGCCCAGCACCGACACCGCGGGGGTGATGATCGCGTCGCCATAGAACAGCGAGGCGCCGATCAGCCCCAGGATGAACACGGCCCGCGTTCGACGCCCCAGCGCGCGCTGCGCCAGCGCCATGAGCGAGAGCACGCCGCCTTCGCCCTTGTTGTCGGCCCGCATGACGAAGAGGACGTACTTGACCGTGACCACGAGCAGGAGCGCCCATAGCGCCAGGGACACGACGCCCAAGATCGCACGATCGGTGACCGGATCGCGCGCAGCCTGGGTCATGGCGACCTGGAAAGCGTAGAGCGGACTGGTGCCGATGTCGCCGAACACCACGCCAAGCGAGCCGATGGCTAGCGCCCAGTAGCCATGGCCCTTAGCCGAGCGCGCTAGGTGAGAGGTGTCGCCTTCGCTGGAGCCGGCCGTGGGACCACAGATGCCTTCGCCCTGATGACGTGCATCCGAACCGGCAGGCGTGTCGCGCGGCTTTGTCACCGCGCCTACGCCTGGAGCCTGCATGTCATCGAGCCCTCCGGACGGAGCCCGACGCTCGCGTCCCTAGATCACGCCGCGTAAAGACGGCGCGTGCCGATACTCCAAACCCAGCGGTGGATCAACGCCAGCGGCGGCAAGGCTCGCGACCTGAGCGGCTAGTTCCTCGGCGCGCCGCTCCCGCCACCCTGGCGCGGCGCGCTCACCCGGTCGAAGGTGCGCTGCTGATCGGGAGACAGCTGGTTGTAGAAGGCGCGCGTGGCGACGGAACTGCGTTGAAACAACTGCTGCTGCAGCGCAAGGAAGGCGCTGATCCGATCCAGCCGTTGTGGCGTGGTCAGCGTCGCCAGCACCTGGGGCGAGGACGCCTGCCGCTCCTGGCTGATCTCGTCCGGACTGGGGCTTATGGAGGCCTGATAGGTCTGCAGGGCGCCCTGCTGATCAGGCCGCAGGTGGAGCACGGACATCAGGTTGGACTGTTGCGAACCGCCGGTTTGGGGCGGCGGCTGCGACTGCGCCGCGCCGGAGACGCAGAGGACCCCGGCGAGCGTACAGGCGGCCAAAAGACGATAGGCTCCAGTCACAGCGATATCTCCGAATACGTCGAAGACAAAGCGTGCGCGCGCGGTTGGCGTTCCGAACGTGGACGCATCTTAAATACCGCAACCCGAGGCGTTACATTCCTCGAGTCGCAAGGGCGCAAATGTCCGACAGCCAACGATTCCCCGTGGCCGCACACGCTTTGGCGTTCCTCGCCCACCGCGGTGCGTTCGGGCCCGAGCGCGCGGTCTCGAGCGCGGAGCTCGCAGCCTCCATGCCGACGCATCCCGTCGTCGTGCGGCGGGTCACCGCGATGCTCGCGCGCGCCGGCATCATCGCCACCCGCGCCGGCGCGTCGGGCGGGGCCTGGCTCCTGCTGGCTCCGGAGCAGGTCGGTCTGGATCGGGTGCTGAGCGCCGTCGGCGGGTGCGCCAACTTCGGCTGTCCGCCGCCCGGCGTGAAGGGCTGCCCGGTCGGCGAGCGCATTCCCGACGCCGTACGCGCCGCCATCGAGGCGGCTGACGCAGCCGCCGTCGAGCGGCTTTCTCGCATTACCGTCGCAGACCTGCTCAAACCCGCTGGGAAGGGCCTTATGCAAACGCGCAAGCCCGAGGACGCCTGATGCTGCTCGCCTTGTCGACATGGGCTGAAACGGACGCCTACCTCAAGCGGTCGCAGACGATCGTGATCCCCATCGGCTCCAACGAGCAGCACGGGCCCACGGGCCTGCTCGGCACCGACTGGATGTGCGCGGAGATCATCGCCCACCGCGCTTCGGACGATGCGGGTGAGGACGTGCTGGTCGCGCCCACCTTTGCGGTAGGCATGGCGCAGCATCACCTGGGTTTCGCGGGCACCTTGTCGCTGAGGCCGTCCACCATGATCGCGGCGCTCTGCGACTGGGTGCATTCGCTGGCCGCGCAAGGCTTCACCCGCATCTACTTCCTGAACGGCCACGGCGGCAACGTCGCCACCGTCGAGGCGGCGTTCGCGGAACTCTATTCGGAAGCCAGCTACGCCGGCCGCTCGCGCGGCTTCGCGCTGAAGCTGCGCAGCTGGTGGGAGCTGCCGGGCGTGATGCGGCTCTGCTCGCGCCTGTTCCCGGAAGGCCATGGCGGCCACGCCACGCCATCGGAGATCGCGGTCACCCAGTTCGCCTATCCAGCCGCGGTCAAGACGGCGAGCTATGCGCCGCGCATCGCGGGCTCGGGACCGATTCGCGAGGCGCGGGACTTCCGGTTGCGCCATCCCGACGGGCGCATGGGCTCGGACCCGGCGCAGGCCAGCGCGGCCAAGGGTGCGGAGATCGTCGATCTGGCGTCCAAAGGCCTGTTGGATGAGCTTCGGACCTTCGCTGGGGAACCTATGTTGCCGCCCGCGGTGACTTGAGGTCGCTATGGAAAGCGGCTCCCTTGGCAACCTGGCGGCCAGGGTCTAAGGGCTCGATCCTGGCGCAAGGTCGCGGGGCCGCAGTTCCCTCCCGCGAGCCTCCGCCAAGACGCCGGCCTATCGGAGCAAATCGACTGTGAGAGACAAGACAACGGCAGGCAGGGGCGCCTTTCGGTTCACGCGCCCGCGCCTGAAGTTCGGCGTCATGGCGCTTGCGGCGACCTCGATGCTGGGCGCGGCGGGCGCACGGGCGGAGGCGCTGCTCGGCCAGCCCACGCCCATGGGCATCGGCATGCAGCCCGCCGGCGCGCCGCTCAAGCATGAGGTGATCTTCTTTCACGACTGGATCCTGATGCCGATCATCACCGGCATCACCCTGTTCGTGCTGGGTCTGCTGATCTATGTTTGCGTACGCTTCAACAAGCGAGCCAATCCCACGCCGTCGTCGTTCACCCACAATACCACCGTCGAGATCGCCTGGACCGCGGCCCCGGTGCTGATCCTGATGTTCATCGCCATCTATTCCTTCCGACTGCTTTACGCCTACCATGACATGCCCAATCCGGACATGACCGTGAAGGTGACCGGCAACCAGTGGTACTGGAACTACGCCTACCCGGACCACGGCGCCTTCACCTACGACTCGCTGATCCTGCCCGAGCAGAAGGCGATTGCGGCGCACAAGCCCTACCGCCTCGGCGTCGACAACCCGCTGGTGGTGCCGGTCGGCAAGACGGTGCGGGTGCTGGTCACCGGCGCCGACGTCATCCACGACTTCGCCCTGCCCGCCTTCGGCCTGAAGACCGACGCGATCCCCGGCAAGGTCAACCAGACCTGGTTCAAGGCCGAGAAGACCGGCATCTACTACGGCCAGTGCTCCGAGCTCTGCGGCGTCGACCACGCCTTCATGCCCATCGAGATCGACGTGGTGCCGCAGGACAAGTTCAACGCCTGGGTGGTCGGCCACGGCGGCAAGCTCGGCGCCAAGACGCTCGGACTGGGCGCCAACTCGCCGAGCGCGCCCGGCGCGGCTTCTGGAAGCCCGACCATGCCGGGCGGCGCGACCGTCGGCC
>CAXTUT010000007.1:0-26178 GCA_964247465.1 uncultured Caulobacteraceae bacterium
GCGCAGGCATGGCCCCGACCAGGAGCGCTGCAACCGTGACGCTGCTGCGCGCCAGACCCTCGAACTGGGTCAGGAAGCCAAGGGCATAGAAGACGCCGGACAGCAGCACCGAGGGCCGCCGCAGCAGGGCGCGCGAGGCGGCGGTGCGAAAGGCCACAGGCGCGGCCGCCAGGCCCGCCACCACGAAGCGCAGCAGGATCATGTGCGAGGCGTCGGTCTGGGCCAGCGCCAGCTTGCCGAACGGCAGCCCCAGGCCCCAGCAAAAGCCGGCGGTGAACAAGGCGAGATAGGGCCAGAGGCGCGACATGGGCGGTCTTTGCCCCACGTCGCCACACGCTCCAACCCGGATAAGCACGGTGTGTGCGCCCTTCGAGACACGGCTGCGCCGCTCCTCCGGATGGCGCCGCACACTTCGTCATGCTGAGGAAGACTGCGGACCAGGCCGTCTTCAAGCCGGCAGGCGCAATCGGCTGCAGACCCCCGCGACGACAATCCCCATATTGCCTACCGATGGCCAAGCTCCCGACTCGCCGCCGCCCCAAGTCCGACCGGTTCGAGCGCGCGCCTGCCGACGCGCCGCTGTCGGCGGCGCTGCCGTCGCGCGACGCGCTGGCCGCCTTCATCCGCCAGGCCGGCCAGACCGACGTGTCCGAAATCGCCGTCCATTTCAGCCTGAAGGGCGCGGACCGGCGCGACCTGCGCCTGATGCTGAAGTCCATGCGGGAAGATGGCGGGCTGGCGCGGCGCGGACGCAAGGGCGTGGCGGAGCGCGGCGCTCTGCCGCCCGTCGGCGTGGCCGACGTGACCGAGCGCGACGCAGACGGCGAGCTCTACGTGCGGCTGACCAACGCCGGCGAGGACGCGCCGCGCGTGCGACTGGCGCCCGATCCGTCCGAAACGGCCGCGGGCGCGCCGGGACTCGGCGATCGGGTGCTCGTACGCTTCGTCACGCAGGACGGCGGCGAGACCGAGGCGCGGCTCATCAAGCAGCTGGGCCAGAGCGCGCACAAGGTGCTGGGCGTGGTGCGAAAGGCGCGTCGCGAGACGCGCGTGGAGCCCGTGGACCGCCGCTCCAAGGAGGTCATGCTGCTCAGCGGCGAAGACGCCGAGCGCGTGCGCGACGGCGACCTGGTAGTAGCCCAGCCGGGCGCCGGCCACCCCGAACACCGCTACGGCCCCAAGCCCGGGCGGCTGGTGGAGGTGGTGGGCCGCGAGGACCAGCCCCGCGCCGCATCCCTGATCGCCATCCACAGCCACGGCGTGCCCACCGGCTTCTCCGACGCCGCCGAGCGGGAGGCGCAGGGGGCGCAGCCGCCCACGCTCGCCGGGCGCGAGGACCTGCGCGAGCTGCCGCTGATCACCATCGACCCCGCCGACGCGCGCGACCACGACGATGCGGTCTATTCCCATCCCGACGCAGACCCCGCCAACGAGGGCGGCTTCGTCGTCTGGGTGGCCATCGCCGACGTGGCCGCCTACGTGCGCCCAGGCTCGGCGCTGGATCGCACGGCCTGGGAGAAGGCCAATTCCGTCTACTTCCCCGACCGGGTCGAGCCCATGCTGCCGGAGCGGCTGTCGGCGGGGCTGTGCAGCCTGGTGGAGGGCCAGGACCGCGCCTGCTTCGCCGTGCAGATGCAGTTCGACCGCACGGGGCGCAAGCTGCGCCACCGCTTCGTGCGCGGCCTGATGCGCTCGGCCGCCAAGCTGTCCTACGAGCAGGCGCAGGCCGCCATCGACGGGACGCCGGACGATCAGACCGGACCCCTGCTGGAGCCGATCCTGCGCCCGCTGTGGGCCGCCTACGCCGCCATGAAGACCGGGCGCGAGGCGCGCTCGCCGCTGGAGATACAGTCGGAGGAGCGGCGCATCACGCTGAACGCGGACGGCGAGGTCGTCTCCATCGAGAAGCGCGCCAGCCTGCAGGCGCACAAGCTGAT
The DNA here is from genome assembly GCA_964247465.1 of uncultured Caulobacteraceae bacterium. GTDB lineage: Bacteria > Pseudomonadota > Alphaproteobacteria > Caulobacterales > Caulobacteraceae > CAHJWH01. The sequence goes on from CAXTUT010000007.1 coordinate 1,938, forward strand.
CGAGGAGATGATGATCCAGGCCAACGTCTGCGCCGCCGAGAGCCTGGAGCAGAAGAAGACGCCTTTGGTCTACCGCATCCACGACACGCCGAGCCAGGAGAAGCTGTTCGCGCTCGGCGACTTCCTGTCCACGGTGGGGATCAAGTGGAGCAAGGGCGAGGCGGCGACGACCAAGCGGTTCAACGGCCTGCTCGCCCAGACCCGCGGCGGCCCGCACGCGTCGATCGTCAACGAGGTGGTGCTGCGCTCGCAGATGCAGGCGGTCTACTCGCCCGACAACATCGGCCACTTCGGGCTGAACCTAGACCGCTACGCCCACTTCACCTCCCCCATCCGCCGCTACGCCGACCTGGTCGTGCATCGTGCCCTAATCCGCGCGCTGAAGCTCGGCCACGACGGGCTCACCGACGCCGAAACGGTGCGGTTGAGCGAGACGGCGGAGCACATCACCGTGTGCGAGCGTCGCGCGATGGCGGCGGAGCGCGACGCCACCGACCGCTACGTCGCCGCCTTCCTTTCCGAGCACGAGGGCGCGACGTTCGAGGGCCGCATCACCGGCGTCACCCGCTTCGGCCTTTTCGTGCGGCTGGAGGACACCGGCGCGGACGGGCTGGTCCCGGTCTCCTCGCTGGGCGCGGAATACTTTGTCCACGACGAGCGCACCCACGCCCTGGTCGGCGAGCGCTCCGGCAAGCGCTGGCGGCTGGGAACGCGCGTCCAGGTCAAGCTGCTGGAAGCCACCCCGGTGACCGGCGGCCTGCTGATGGAGATGCTGAGCGAGCCCGATCCCGCCGACCCGACTGCGCCGCGACCCCGCCTGGGCGTACGCGGACGCAGCGGCCTGCCGCCCGGACGCAAGGCGCGCAGGCGTTAGGGCTAAGTCGATTGGCCGCCAAAGCCAACCCGCCCGACATCCCAGATGCTCCCCTTTGGGAGCTGTCGGCGAAGCCGGCTGAGAGGGCTCCAGTCGGGCGCCGACGGCGCAGCCCCTCCGCCCGATACGCCGGTCCCCCCCCAATCGAGGAGGATCAGGGTCGCCGATCGACAGCCTTGATCCCGTTGGCACCGGTGGCCTGAGGCGACGGGTTGCGCTGCGCCGCCGGGCTAGACTAGCCTTGAAGACGCCGCCTGGAGATAACGATGGATAGGCCGAAGCGGTCCGCCGCTCTCGAGGAGCTGAGCGCCCTCGTCAAAACGGTCCTGTTCGCCGGCGCAGTCGCCCTGCTGCCCAAGATCGTGCTGGCCCAGCCGTTCACCATCCCGTCCGCCTCCATGGAGCCGACGCTGCAGCAGGGCGACTACATCGTGGTCTCCAAGTTCAGCTACGGCTGGAGCCGGTTCTCCGTCCCCTTTGGTCCGCCGCTCGGCGCCGGACGATTGTTCGGGCGCGCGCCGCGGCGCGGCGACGTGGTCGTGTTTAAGCTGCCGCGCGACGTGCGCGAGGACTACGTCAAGCGCGTGGTCGGCCTGCCCGGCGACCGGCTGCAGGTCAGGGGCGGCACGCTGTTCATCAACGGCGCGCCCGCGCCGCTGAGCGCTCGGAGCGACGGGCCGACGACCTAACCCAATGGCCTGCCATTCCGCGTGGACGCTGTGCGCTACCAGGAGCGGCTACCGGGCGGGCGGGTGCATACCATCGCGGCCTGCCTCGCAGGCGTCGGCGGCGCCAACGACACCGGCGTCTACACCGTGCCGGCGGGCTGCTTTTTCATGATGGGCGACAACCGGGACAACTCGGTCGACAGCCGCTTCCCGCCCTACGCGGGCCCGCAGAGCCGCGCCGCCCTGGCCGCGTGCCCCTTCGACCCCAAGCTCGCCGCCGCCCTGCCCGACCCGGAGGACGGCGTCGGCTACGTGCCGTTCGACAACCTCGTCGGACGCGCGGACCTGATCCTGGCGTCCTGGTCACCCAAGGCCTCACTCATCAAGCCGTGGACGTGGATCAGCGAGGCGCTGCCGTCGCGGTGGCTGCGGCGCATCACCTAAGCGCGGCGCAATCGGACGCGCTTCTCCAAGTGCGATTGCGCAGCCGTCGAAGGGCCAGCCGGCGCCGCGCCAGCGATCAGCCGGGGTCCCAGGCCACGCCCGCGCGCCAAGACTTCCCCTCACCGCATCGCCAGGGGCGCATACCCGAGGTGAACGCCGGCGTCGACGAGCAGGGTCTCACCGGTGATATGGCGCGAGGCGGGCGAGGCGAGGAACACAGCCGAAGCCGCGATGTCTTGCGCCTTGGACGCGACCCGCAGTGGCGCGGCGCCCGCGACGCCGGCGCGCAGGCGCTCCAGCGAGGCCGCGTCCATGGAGCGCTCGAACCACGGCGTGTCGATGAAGCCCGGGCACACCGCGTTCACCCTTATCTTCGGCGCCAGCGCCCTGGCGAGCGACAGCGTCAAGGTGGTGAGCGCGCCCTTCGAGGCGGCGTAGGGCACCGAGGAGCCGAGTCCGGTGACGCCGGCGATGGAGGCGGTGTTGACGACCGCCGACGGCTCCGCGCCGGCCTCGAGCAGGCGGCGCGCGGCGCGAATCATCTGGAATGCGCCTACGACGTTGACGCGGTAGAGACGCATGAAGTCCTCGGCGTCGACCGCATCCAGGTCGGCGTGGTCTTGCGCGAACTTGGTGATCCCGGCGTTGTTAAACAGCGCGTCTATGCGGCCGAACGGCTCGGCGGCCGCGGCGATGGCTTGGCAGTCGGCGGCTTCGCCGACATCACCGCGGACCACCACGGTCTGTGCGCCTTGCGCCTCGCAGAGCCGGGCCGTCTCACCCGCCTCGTCGCGGCTCGAAGCGTAGTTGACCACCACCGCCAGGGCGCCCTGCTCAGCGGTCTCCACAGCGATCGCGCGCCCAAGGCCCGTGGAGCCTCCGGTGACGACCACCACCTTGTCTCTGAAGCCCCTATCCGCCACGCCGTCACTCCCGATCGGCTGACGTCTAGGGCAGGCCGGCGCCCGGCGTCGAGATCTGGAAAGCCTCAATCGCCCGTTGCGCTCGCGGCGCTGGCGCTCCGGATCGTGGAAATTGGCTGTTCAGACGTAGAGCGCGCCACGATCATCGCCGCCTAGCATGCAGGCGAAGGCGCCGCGCCCCGTGTCGATCCACACCGCACCCTCAGCGTCCAGGCGGATGCCGTCGGGCGCCGTGCGGTCGGCGAACGCACGCCACATCGCTCATGCTGTGTCATCGCCTCGCCGGGCGTCTCAAGCAAAGGCCGCCGCCGGCTCCGGCGCCCGAGCGTAGCGCCTAGGCGCTCTGGCAGCGGCTGCAGAGGCCGCGGATTTCCAGGGTGGCCAGGGACGCCTCGAACCCGGTGCGCAGGCTCGCGCGGCTGATGATGTTGGACAAGTCCGGCGAGATCTCGTCCGCCGATCCGCAGCATTGGCAGATAAGGAAGGACGCGGCGTGGGTCGGATCGCCGCCATGGCAGGCCATGAAGGCGCTGAGGCTCGCGATGTGGTGGGCGAGCCCCAGGTTCTGCAGGAACTCCAACGCCCGGTAGACCGTCGGCGGCTTGGCCGCCCGATCGGCGGCGTAGATCGGCATGATGTCGTAGGCCTTGACCGGGCCGCCTGCGCGGACCAGCAGTTCGTAGACGCGCGCCCGCGATGGTGTCCACTTCTCGCCGCTCGTCTCGGCGATGTCCTGGGCGCGGACCAGCAGCGCCGCGAGCCGTTCCTCGCTGACCGGGCCTGCGCTGGCGTGGGCGCACGAAGCGTGCGGGGTGTCCATGACGAGATGGTGGGCAAGACCGGCGCTGGACGCAAGGGCGATCGGGACCTTCTACGGCCGTCCGTCCTTGCCGCGACTCCGACCGACGCCCCTGGCCCGCACCGGCGCGATCCCATAAACGTGCGCCCTTCGGACAGCGTCATCACACGGGCGAGGCTAGATGGGTTCTGCCAGAGGCGCCGAGGCCGGCTACCCCATCGTCGCCTCGGTCAGGCCGGACCGGAGAGGATCGGACGGCTCGGCCGGCCGGCTCCCCGTGCGCCGCATCCTGTGCCTCAAGCTCGACCACATAGGCGACGTGCTCATCGCGGCGCCGGCGCTGATGCTCCTGCGGCGCTCCTTCCCGCAGGCGCACATCACCCTGGTGTGCGGCCCGTGGAACGTGGGGCTGGTGCGACGGCTGGGTGTGGCGGACGCCATCGTGCCGGCGGCGATCTTCTCGCAGAACAGTCTGGCCGACATGGACCATGCGGCGCAGCTCGCGCGGCGCAAGACCGCTGTCGCCGAACTCGACGCGCGCAACCTCGGCGCGTTCGACCTCGCCATAGACCTGCGCCGCGACGACGATACCCGCGAGGTGCTCAAGCTGTTCGACGCGCGCATCTACGCCGGCATCGGCGACCTGGAGACCTTCAGCTACCTGGACGTGGCGCTTCCGTTCACCCGCCACGGCGTCCACGACGGCGCGGCGAGCCTGCACCTGGAGCCCCGCGACCTGGACGCCGGCATAGGCCACCGGATCAGCGACCAGGGCCTGCACCTCACCGCCTTCCAGGGCCGCGTCGATCTAGAGGTCTCCACGGACGCGGCCTGGCCGCCCACCGACGAGGGCATAGCCGACACGCGCATGCTCGCCACCGCCCTCTATCGTATCGACGTCCGCTCCCAGACGGGGACCGCCGGCGGCTCCGAGGCGCGCGAGGTGACGCGCAACCGGATGAGCTTCGGCCCCGGATGGCTGGACTGGGAGCCGTGGGGCCGCTGGTCCAGCGCCACGGATGCGACGCTCACCCTGCGCTTTACGACCCCCACGCCGGACGTGGAGCTGCTGGTGCGCGCGCAAGGCCACGCCGCGCCCTCGCATCCGCAGGCGACGGTGAGCCTGCGCGCCCCCGGGGCCCACGCCGCCCACACCTTCAGGACGGGTGAAGAGCCGGTCTCGATCCCGCTGAGCTGCCGCGCCGAGGTGTCGGCGCCGATGGCGAGCTCGCAGCCTTTCCTGCTCCGGCCCGGCCGCTACCAGGGCCTGCTGACGCTGGCCGTAGACGATCCGGCCGATTGGGAGCGGCTGACGCTGGTGGTGCGCAGCGCGGGGCTCGCCAACGTGATCGGCAAGCTCGTCACCCCATCCACGACCCACGCCTCGGGTCTGCTGAGCTTTCCGTTCGAGATGGAGCACCGCGACGGCGCCGAGCCGGTGATCGTGGAGATCCAGTCCGACGAACACTCAGCGGTGCGCGGACGCCTGGCCGTCGTGTCGGTCGATCTGCAATGCCTGCAGGCGCGATCGGAGCCGCTGCCGGTCACCCACGTGGAGGCCCAGCTGCTCGACCTCGCCGCCATGGTGGCCCTGCGCTATGCGCCGGAGCTCGTCGCGCCTGGCGAGGAGGTGGGGCGCCGCCTGTCGCAAACCGTGGACGGCTCGACCGCCGCTGCCGCCGTCGAGCGGATCAGGGCGCGACGCGGCGGCCGGCGCATCCTGGGCCTGAAGACGCCCGACCGCCGCATCATCGGCGTGGGGGTGGGCGCCAACAAGGACACCAAGCGGTGGCCGCAGGACTACTTCCTGGAGCTCTGCCGGCGCCTGCTCGGCAAGCGTGGGGTCGATCTGGTGTTCATCGGCGGACCCAAGGAGGCGGACGAGGTGGGCCTGCTGGTCGCCCAGCTCGCCGGCGGCGAGCGGGTCATGGACCTGTGCGGCTGCTGCAGGATCGAGGACCTCGGAGAGATGCTGGCGGAGCTCGACGGCTTCATCGGGCTGGACACCGGCACCACCCACTTCGCCGGCCGCGTAGGCGTGAAGACGCTGGCGCTCTTCGGCGCATCGCACGATCCGCGCGAGTGGGGCCCAGTGGGCGAGAAGAGCGCCTGGGCTGCGGTCGAGACGCCCTGCCGCCAATGTTTCAAGTCGGAGCTGGCGCAGTGCGGCTTCGGCCTGCAATGCATGGTGCTATTGAAGCCGTCTGACGTCTGGCCGTTGGTGGAGAGGCAGATGCTTTGACGGCGCCTGCTCCACTGCGCAGGGCTGCGGCCTTGATCGCCTCGCGCGGCGGGCGCTAGAGGACGTTCGGGGTGCGGCCGGTCCGCATGATGGCCAGCCCTGTGGAGGCGCCCGCTTGAACGCCTCGTCTTCCCGATCCGGCAGCATGGGTCTGTATTGGCTGCCTTCGGTCGAGGACTGGCCTGCGCGCATCGGCCAGGTCGAGCGGCTGAACCCCACACCGGACGCCTGGGACAAGCTCGTCAGCCTGGCCAAGACGCGGCTGGACTTCCTGCGCGCCAGCCGCCTGGACCGCTCCCTGACCCGCCTGTTCGGCGCGAAGCCTCCGTCCGGGCTGGCGACGCGGCCCGTGCGGCTGGCCGTGCTGGGCTCGTCCACGACCGAACATCTGGGCGCTGCGATCCGTGTGGCGGCGCTGCGGCGCGGGCTGTGGGTCACGCTGTTCGAGCCAGACTACGGCCAGTACCGTCAGGCGCTGGCGGACCCCGCGTCCGCCCTGCACGCCTTCCAGCCGACGGCCGTGCTGCTGGCGCTTGACGCCCATCACTTGATGGGCGTCGCCGACCCGGCGCTCGGCGCCGACGCTGCGGCTGACGAGATCGAGCGGACCCTGGAGACGCTTCGTGGCCTGTGGCGGAGCGCGCGCGACGCCTTCCGGTGCCAGGTGATACAGCAGACCGCCCTGCCGGTCTTTCCGGACCTGATGGGCCTGAACGAGCATAACCTGCCGGGCTCGGCGGCGGCGATGACCCTGCGCCTGAACGCCCGTCTGCGCGAGGTGGCCCGCGAGGACGGCGTGGACCTGCTGACGCTGGACGCCAGCGCGGCGCAGGACGGGGTGCGCAACTGGCACGACCCGGTGCTGTGGAGCCGCGCAAAGCAGGAGGTCAGCGCCAACGCCGCCCCCATGTACGGCGAGTTCGTCGCCCGCTTGCTGGCTGCGGCGCAGGGACGCTCGGCCAAGTGCCTGGTGCTGGATCTGGACAACACGCTCTGGGGCGGGGTGATCGGCGACGACGGGCTGGAGGGCGTGGTGATCGGCCAGGGCAGCGCGCTCGGCGAGGCGTTCGCGGGCTTCCAGAGCTACGCCGCCGGCCTCGCCCGACGCGGCGTGATCCTGGCGGTCTGCTCCAAGAACGACGAGGCCAACGCGCTGGCTCCGTTCGATCGGCATCCCGACATGGTGCTCAGGCGCGCCGACATCTCCGCCTTCGTGGCCAACTGGACCGACAAGGCGACAAACCTTCGCGAAATCGCACGCCAGCTCAACATCGGCCTGGATGCGCTGGTGTTCGCCGACGACAACCCGTTCGAGCGCGACCTCGTGCGAGGCGAGCTGCCCATGGTCTCGGTGCCTGAACTGCCTGAAGACCCGGTGCTGTTCGCCCGCTGCCTGAGCGACGCCGGCTACTTCGAGGCCCTGGCGATCACGGCGGAGGATCGCGACCGCACGGGCCAGTACCAGGCGAACCGTCGCCGCGGGTCGCTGCAGGCGCAAGCCACCGACATGGCCGCCTATCTGCGATCGCTCGACATGACGCTGGCGTGGCGGCCTTTCGACCGTATCGGTCTGCAGCGCGTCACCCAGCTGATCAACAAGACCAACCAGTTCAACCTGACCACCCGTCGCTACACCGAGGACGAGGTTTCGGGCCTGATCGACGACCCGCAGATCATGGGCCTGCAGTTGCGGCTGCTGGACCGCTTCGGCGACAACGGGATGATCGCCGTCGTCATCGGGCGGCTGGCGGCGGACGGCCTCATGGCGCTGGACAGCTGGCTGATGAGCTGTCGGGTGCTGGGCCGTCAGGTCGAGGCGGCCACCTTGTCCGTCATCGCCCACGAGGCGTCCCGCTTGGGCGCGACGCGGCTGGAGGGACACTTTCGGCCGACCGAGAAGAACGCCATGGTGGCCGACCATTACGCCAGGCTCGGCTTCACCCCGCTGAAACCGGCGGGTGAGGACGGCGCAACCGTCCATCGGCTCGAGCTTGCGACCTACCGGCCCGCCGAGTTCCCCATGGCCATCACGAAGGAATGACATGCAAGATCATGAGATCGACGCCGAGCTGACCGAGATCTTCCACGACCTTTTCGCCGACGACACCCTGGTGCTGACGCCACAGATGACCGCCAAGGACGTGGCCGGGTGGGACTCCATCAAGCACATCAGCCTGATCGTCGCCATCGAGGAGCGCTTCCACATCAAATGGAAGACCTCCGAGATCGACGGCCTGAAGACCGTAGGCGATCTTCAGCGCATGATCCGGGCCAAGACGGCCTAGCCGCGGAAAGCGGATCACAAAGCGAACGGCACGGCGGTTGCGGCGTTTGATAGCGACGTATGGAGCGCAGCATGTCCAAGCGCGATCTGGTTGTGGTGGGCGGTTCGACCGGATCGTCGGAGGTGCTGAAGCCCTTCGTTGAAGCCTTGCCGCCGGATTATGCAGGCAGCGTCTTTGTGACCGTGCACATGCCCGCGGACGGCGCGCTGGCTCTGGGCGCGATGCTGGAGCGGCTGGCGAAACTGCCTGTCGGCTATCCTACCGATGGCGAGCCCATCGCGCCCGGGCGCGTCTACCTGGCCGCGCCCGACCGCCACCTGATGCTGGTGGACGGGGTGGTGCGTTATGGCTTTGGTCCGCGGGAGAACATGATGCGGCCGGCCATCGATCCCCTGTTCCGTTCGGCGGCGGCGGCCTATGGGCCGCGGGTGGTCGGGGTCATCCTGAGCGGCATGCTCAATGACGGCGCCGCGGGTTTGGAGGCGGTGGCGCGCTGCGGTGGGCTCACCGTCGTGCAGGAGCCCGAGACGGCCGTGGCCCCGGACATGCCTCGCGCCGCCTGCCGCGTCGTTACGCCGGACTACCTAGCACCGCCGGCGCGCTTGGCCGGGCTGGTCGCCGCGCTCGCGCGCCAGGACGCGACCGGACCGCCATGCGAGGTCTCCGAAGCGCTGCGGCTGGAGGTGGAGATCGCGCTCGGACGTCGGCTCGGCAGCGAGCGACTGCAGCGCCTGGGCAACCCCGCCGCCCTGACCTGTCCCGAGTGCCTCGGCGTTCTGTCACACATGCGCGACTCCAAGCCCATGCGCTTCCGCTGTCAGACCGGACATGGCTTCACCACCGAAATCTTGGAGGCCAACGACACTGAGCGGGTAGAGGAGGCGCTTCGCATCGCCCTGCGGCTGGTGGAGGAAAGGGTCGAACTCACCGGCCGCATGGCGCAGGACGCCCGCAATCATGGGCGCAAAGCCGTGTCCCTTTATGACGGACGCACGCGGGAGTACGGGGGCTACGCGGAAACCTTGCGGGCCGCCGCGGTGGCCTTGATGCGTCGTGCCGAAGAGCCGAAGGATGATTGAGGCCGGAGGCGCTCGGGCCTACCCTGCGCGCAATCGTTGGAAAGGCGGTCCGTGGCGGACGACAACGACGAGGACATGACCCTTGAGCAAGCGGAGGCGGAGCCCGTCTCCGCGTCCGCGGCTCCGCCTTCGGTCCCCCTGCCCCAGGTCGCCGTAGTCGGCGTTGGCTTGACCACGCTTGGCTTGACGTCGCTCGAGGTTCTGTTCGCTTCGGCCTCCACGGTGCAGGACATCGCCTGGGTCGTCACGACGCGGCAGGCGGAGTCCATCGACATCGCCCAACTGGTCGAGACGCTCAGCCGGGTGAGCCCCCTGGCGGTCGAGATCGCCGCGCATGGCGTCCGGCCGCAGCCCAACCGGATTTATGTGGCGCCCAACGACCAGCTCATGACCTTCGGCGACGGCGCGCTCCAGATGGAGCCGGCCGAGCAGGCGCTGGGCGAGCGGGGCGCGATGGACAGCTTTTTCGTCTCGCTGGCGGAGACGAACGGCCGCGCCGCCGTCTGCGTGCTGCTCGCCGGCCTAGGCGCGGAAGGCGGCGCCGGCGTCATGGCGCTGAAGGACGGCGGGGGCGTGGTCGTATGCGAACGCGAGGCCGCACGCAGCGAGGAGCTGCATCCCCTGTCCGATCCGACCGGACTGGCCGACTTCGTGCTGGACGCCTCCGATATCGCTGCGCGCGTCGGCCAGTACATACGGCATCTGAGGAACAGCCCCGCCGGCCGCGACGAACAGGCGGCCGAGGAGCAGATCGCAGACCAGATCGGCCGCATCGCCGCGGTGCTGCGCAACCGTACAGGACACGACTTCCACGGCTACAAGCACGGCACCTTCCTGCGCCGCATTGCGAGGCGCATGCAGGTCAACGCCATCGACAAGGTGGAAGACTACATTGCGTTCCTGCGCGATGACGCCGACGAGGTGCACCACCTCTTCCAGGACCTGCTGATCGGCGTCACCCACTTCTTCCGCGACAAGGCGGAGTTTGATCTCCTCGAGCGCGAGGTCGTGCCGCGACTGTTCGAGGGCAAGGGCGCGGGCGACCACGTGCGTGTCTGGGTGCTGGGCTGCTCCACCGGGGAGGAAGCCTATTCCATAGCCCTGCTGCTGCGCGAGCACATGGATACGCTCGAGGCCGCGCCCACCGTCCAGATCTTCGCCACCGACATCGATGGCCGCGCCCTCACCGTTGCGCGCGCGGGTCGCTACCCGGATACGATTGCGGCGAAAATCTCCCCTGAAAGGCTGCTCCGATGGTTTACAAAGGAGGGGATTACTTATCGAGTTAACAAGGAATTGCGGGAGATGTGCATCTTCTCCCAGCATAATATTATAAAGGATGCGCCATTTTCCAGAATAGATTTATGTTCATGCCGGAACCTGCTGATCTACTTGAACGCCTCGCTGCAGGATCGCGTCATCCCGCTGTTCCATTTCGCCTTGCGCGGACAAGGCTATCTATTCCTGGGTTCGTCGGAGAACGTGACGCGGCATCAGCGGCTGTTCTCCCCACTCGATCGGCAACGGCGTATCTTCCGAAGGCTGGATACGGGCGTGCGCGTGCTGCCGGACTTCCCGCTGAGCCTGGGGCGGGCGCGCGGGAACCTGGATACTCCGTCGCCCGGCAAGCGCCCGGACACGGCCGTGCAGCTCGGCCGCCAAGCCGAGCGGGTGGTCGAGCGTCATGCCCCGGCCTACGTGCTGGTCGATCCCAGCTTCGAGGTGCTGTCCTTTTCCGGTCGGACCGGCCGTTTCCTGGAGCCCGCGTCCGGCTCCGCCAACCTGAACGTGCTCAACCTCGTTCACCGTGATCTGCGGATGGACCTGCGCGCGGCGCTGCAGCGGGCGTCGCTCGACAAGAGCCTGGTCAAGATAGACCGCATTGCAATCGACAGTAGTGAAGACAGCGAGCGGCGTCGGGTGGACCTGATCGTGGAACCCCTGCCGGGTGAGGAGCCGGCGGGCTATGTGGTGCTGTTCCGCGACGCGGGCGCGGCTGCGGCTAACGACGACGATCTCGTCGTTGACGCCGCGGTGCTGCGCGACGAGCACGTCCAGCGGCTGGAAGGCGACCTGCGCCTGACCCGCGAGCGGCTGCAGGCCACGATCGAGGAGCTGGAAAGCACCAACGAGGAGCTGAAATCCTCCAACGAGGAGTATCAGTCCGTCAACGAGGAGCTGCAGAGCGCCAATGAGGAGCTGGAGACCTCCAAGGAGGAGCTGCAGTCGGTCAACGAGGAGTTGCACACGGTCAACAGCGAGCTGGCGCAGCGCGTCAGCGAACTCGGCCGCGCCAACAGCGACCTGAAGAACCTGCTCGAATCCACCCAGATCGCTACGGTGTTCCTGGACCACGACCTCCGCGTGAAGGGCTTCACGCCGGCCATGTCGGACGTGTTCCACCTGATCGAGACAGACCTCGGCCGTCCCCTCAACCACATCGCAGCGCGCATCGCCTATCCTGAGATGCAGGACGACGTGCGCCGTGTCCTGCGCACCCTGACCATCGTGGAACGGGAAGTCGGCGGGACGGCGGATAGCCGCTACCAGGTGCGTGTCCTGCCCTATCGCAGCCTGGAGAACTACATCGCCGGCGTGGTGATGACCTTCCTCGACGTCACCAAGATCACCAACGCCGAGACCGACCTGCGCCGCGGCGAGTCGCGGCTGCGAACCATCGCCCACCTCGTGCCGGACCTGCTCTGGTCCTCCGGCACGGATGGAACGATCGACTGGCTGAACAAGCGCTGGACCGACTACACGGGCCAGGTGCCCGGTACGGCGATCGGGGCGGGATGGCTCGAGGTCATCCATCCGGAAGAACGCGCCGCCTTCGGCAAGGCCTATTTCGAGGCGGCGCACAACGGTGAGCCCTACAGGAACGAGCATCGCCTGCGCGCGCTCGGTGGCGAGTACCGCTGGTTCAGGATCAACGCTCAGGCTATCGAATTCGAGTCAGAAGGCATGAAGTATTTCGGTGCGGCGACCGAGATCGACGGCTTCAAGCGCGCCGACGACCGGCAGCGCCTGCTCGTCGCCGAACTCCAGCACCGGGTGAAGAACATCATGGCGGTGGTCCGCTCCATCAGCGGCCGCTCGCTGGAGACGTCCGGCACGCTGGAGGAGTTCTCCGCCCACTTCTCCGGCCGTCTCGACGCGCTCGCCCGCACCCAGGGAGTGATCGCGCGCCGGGGCGACGAGGGCGTGGAGCTGGAGGACTTGGTGCGCGATGAGATCGCCGCCAGCGCGCCGGTCAACGAAGAGCGCGTCAGGGTCTTCGGACCGCCCGTGATGCTCAAGGACAAGGCGGCCGAAGTGTTCGCGCTCAGCCTGCACGAACTGGCCACCAACGCCGTCAAGTACGGCGCCCTGTCGGTGCCGGCCGGACGCGTCTCCATCGAATGGCGGCTGATGAACACCAGCGAGGGACGCCGGCTGAGCTTGGAATGGCGCGAGAGCGGCGTCCCGGTCCTGATCAGCCATCCCAAACGCACGGGGTTCGGCCGCGACTTGATCGAGCAAGGATTGCCCTACGACCTGGACGCGGTCACCAGCCTCGACTTCGCTCCGGGCGGGGTGCGTTGCACCGTAGAGCTGCCGCTCGGCGAGCGAGTGGTGGCGCTCGAGTCGCGGGATCTCGAGGCATGAGCGATCTCGAGCAACCCCTGGACGGCTCCCGCGTGCTGGTGGTGGAAGACCAGTATTACTTGGCCGAAGAAATGCGGAAGATGGTCCTCCAGCTGGGCGGCCATGTCGTAGGACCCGCCAAGGACGTTCAGAGCGCGCTGGCGCTGCTCCAGAACGTTCCGGCGCCCGATCTCGCCATCTTGGACGTCAACCTAAACGGAACCCGGATCGATCCCGTGGCGGAGACATTGCGGGATCGCGGAATTCCGTTAATGTTCGCGACAGGCTACGAGGTCTGGGCGCTCAGCTCTCGCCTGCCTGAAGAACCGATAGTAGCCAAACCTGTTACGGTTGCGCCGCTCACCGCGGCCATCCTCGAGATCAGGCGGTCCCACAGGGAGTTTGGCCTATGACAGCGCAACGGATCGCCGGTGCATCCGTCGACATGACGCCTGTCCTGCGCCGCCTCCAGGCGCAGGGGCCCGTCAGCGCCGAGCTTGGCCGCCTGATCGAGGGGTCCGGCCGGCGGGTGGAGACGGTCGCCTCCCGCACCGTCCTGCAGACGGAGGGCGAACCCGCGCCACGGTCGCGGTTCATCCTCTCCGGCTGGGCTTTCCGCCAGCGGCTGCTGCCTGACGGCCGCCGCCAGATCCTTTCCATCCTGCTGCCGGGCGATGCGCTCGGCGTCTGCCTGCGGCATGGCCCGCTGGTCAAGGCGAGCACCGTCGCGCTGACCCGCATGAACCTGGTGGACGCCACCGACCTTCTCCTGCCCTCGACGCTGGCGGAGCATGCGGACCTGACGGACTGCCTGGATCGCGCGGTCGCCTATGAGGAGAGCCTCCTGCTCGACCACGTGGTCAGGCTGGGGCGTCAGACCGCCTATGAGCGGGTGGCCCACATGCTGCTCGAGCTGCACCACCGAATGACGATCGTAGGCCTCAGCCAGGGAGGCTCCTATGACGCGCCCCTGACCCAGGAAGTCATGGCCGACGCGCTCGGGCTGAGCGTCGTGCACACCAATCGCACCCTGCAGCAGCTGCGCCGCGAACGGATGATCGTGTTCGAGGGCGGCAAGGTCACCCTGCTCGCGATCGAGCTGCTCGCGGCTGCGGCGGATTATGCCAAGTCCGCTAATCTGAAGGCGTTTTCCTGATGCTGACCCAGCGCCGGACGACTTTCTTGCAGCCGAGCTGAGGCGCTTGGGAACATATGTTGAGCCAATCAGCTATCTTTTGGTAGCGTGAGGCGTCCCATGTGCCATGTTCTCATCATCGAAGACGACGCCATCGCGGCGCTCGACATCCACGACACGCTGCGGGGCGCAGGAGCCACGTCCTTCAGTTTCGCCGAGACCGAACGCGACGCGGTGCGGCTGGCGCGCGAGACGCCGCCGGACCTGATCACCTCGGACGTCATGCTGGCCAGTGGGTCGGGACCATCCGCCGTAGAACTCATTCGCGGGGAACTGGGCCCATGTCCGGTGATCTTCATCACCGCGACACCGGATCAGTGCCAGCCCGGCGACGGTCACCACATCCTGGAAAAGCCGTTCGCTACCGACGTGCTGAAAACGCTGTTCTGCTCGGTCGCCCCGCTCGAGCACGGGACAACGGCTTAGCGCTGCGGCAGGGCGGCTACTGCGGAGGGGGCAGCGGCTGAACCGGTGCGCCGCCGCCCTGGCCCTCGAACCCGCCGTGGTTACGGGCGGCCAAACGCTCTTGCGGGGTGAGCACGCCGTCGTGGTCGGCGTCCATGCGGGCGAAGCGCTGGGCCGAAACCGCATCGATCTCCGCCGGCGTGACGTAGCCGTCACGGTTGGAGTCCAGACGCTGGAACTGGCGATCGGGATCGCGGCCGGACGGCGCCCCCCCGGCACCCTGACCGTCGCCACGACCCTGGCCTTCACGCGCGGCCATGAACTCCGACAGGCTGATGCGGCCGTCGTGGTCGGTGTCCGCCCGCATGAGCCGGGTGCGGTAGCGCGCCTGGAACTCGGCCAGAGTGACGGAGCCGCCTCCGCCGCCTGCGGCCGGCTGATAGGCGGGCGGGGGCGGCCCATCGCTCGGCGCCGGCTGGGCGAGCGCGGGAAGCGCTGTCGCAAGGGCGGCGGCAAGCGTCAGGATCGTCAGGACAGGCTTCAACGGAAACTCCTTGAAAACGGGGCGTCAAACCAGGCCGCTGATTGGAACGGCCGACCGGCTGCCCGGGAACACGCGGGTGTCCAGCGCGGTGCGATCCACGCCGAGATGGTCCTGCAAGAGGCCCTTGAACACTTGGCGCACGTCCAGGGTCGGCGCCAGGTCGCGGTCCTCGAACAGCTTGGCCTGCTGCAGCGTCGGCCAGTCGCCGATGAGGCCGCCCGGCTTCAGCGCGCCGCCGGCCAGCACCAGGGTGGAGGCGGTGCCGTGGTCGGTGCCGCCGGTGCCGTTGACGTGCGCGGTGCGGCCGAACTCGGTGGCGGCGACGACCACGGTCTGGCCCCAGCTCGGCCCCAGGCCTTCCTTCAGCCCGGCGACCACGTCGTCCAGCGCCTTCAGCCGGTTGGCGAGCTGGCCCTCGGCCGCGCCCTGACCCGCATGGGTGTCGAAGCCGTCCAGGGACAGCACAGCGATCGAGGGGCCCCCGTCGGACGCCACGAAGCGGCCGGCCGTCACCGCCAGCGCCCGCGCGTCGCGCCCGTTCAGCGCCTGGCCGCCGTTCAGCGCCAGGGCGGCGGCTTCGGTCTGCAGCCCGGACGCCAGGGCGGGCCCAAGGACCGGATCGTGCTTGTAGAGGTCCTGCAGCGTGGTCGCGACCCGCGCCAGGTCCGCCGGTCCCTTGCCGCCCGGTGACCAGGACTGCACGGCGGCGGGGCCGCGCAGGATCAGCGGCTCCTCTGGCCCGACCGAGATGGCTGTGACCTTGCCGTCGCGGCTGGCCGCCGACAACGCCCGGTTCAGCCAGCCCGTGGTGACGTCGTAAAGGCGCGGACCGCCGCTCTCCAGCAGGTCCTGAGCCTCGAAGTGGGAGCGGATGCGCTCGGGAATGGCGACAGCGGGCGCGATGCGGGCTTGGCCGGCCTGGGTCAGGCCGTAGACGGTCGCAAGCTTGGGATGCAGGCCGAAGTCGCCGTCGAGCTTGAGCGCCTTGTCGGCCGGAATGGCGATGGGGCCGCGCAGGGCCGCGTAGTCGCGGTCGCCGATGGGCGGCGAGACGGACAGCCCGTCCATAGCCCCGCGGCATACGATCACCACCAGCTTGCGCCGCGCCGCCAAGGGATCGGCTAGCGCCGGCGCGGCGAGGAAAGTCAGCCCGAGCCCAGCGCCCAGCGACAGCACGCCGCGACGGGAGGGATGGAGCGGGGTGTGAGCGTGCGGGATCATCGGCGCTGGAACTCCGGCGACATATAGAGGAGCGTCAAGGCTTCGGCACGGGTCTCGGCGCGGGCGATGGCGTCGCGCACGGGCGAGGTTAGCCGCGCGCCCAGGGCGGCGTCGGCGATCTGGAGCGGCGGGTCCGATCCGGCCGCCTTCGCCGTCGCCAGGCGTGAGGACCAGTTCAGCCGCTTGACCACCGCGTCCGGCGCGGCCCAGTCGGCGACCTGCTCGGACCAGCCGTTGGGCTGGGGCGCGCGCATGGGCGTCTCGCCCATCTGGGTCAGGGGACCGATCACCTCCTTGTCGCCGTCCACGGGGACGGCGCCCAGCGCGCGATAGCTGGAGACCAGGAACTCGTAGGGCCGCTTGAACTTGGTCTGATCGGCGCTCCAGGCGTCCGGCGCCTCCACCAGGGCGACAGCCACCGCCGACAGGTCGCCACGGCTGCTGGTCCACTCCTCGCGCAGGCGCGCCACCAGCGCGGGCGGCGGGTCGTCGGCGACGAAGTGCGCGGCGATCTTGCGCGCCATGTGGTCGGCGGTATGCGGGTTGGCGGCGAGGTCGGTCAGGATGGCGGCGCCCTGGGCCGCGCCCACCTGGGCGTACCGGCGCCCCATGACCATGCGTTCGCCCGGCTCGTGCAGGTCGGGGCGGAAAACAGGGCGGCCGGCGTTCTCCGGGCCGTCGCGCTCCACGCCGATGCTGTAGCCGGTCAGTGCGCGGGCGAACTCGGTCACATCGGCCTGGGTGTAGCCGGAGTCCGGCCCCACTGTATGCAGTTCCATGATCTCGCGGGCGAGGTTCTCGTTCAGCCCGGCGTCGCGGCGCGAGGCGGCGACGCTGTGCGGTCCGGTGGACCGTGGCTGATCCAGATACATGAGCATGCCGGGATGAGTGCTGGAGGCGACCAGCAGCGTCTCGAAGCGGCCGAACACGTGCGGCCGGATCGCCTCGCGCTCAAAGGGGCCCGCGAGCATCGCCGCCTTGGGCTTGGCGGTGGAGACGGTGAAATGGTTGGCCCAAAACAGGGCCCAGCGCTCCCGGAACGGCGCGGCCGTGGTCGCGGCGAGCTGGGTGCGGGCGAGCACCTCCTCACGCACGCCGTCGCGCAAGGGGGCGAGCAGGGCGCGGCGCTCGGCCTTGAGCCGCCGGCCGAGCTCCGCAGACGCGTCGGGAGCACCGGGCGGTATGGAACTTTCAGTCGTAGACGCTTGAGCTGAAGCCGTCGCATCAAGCTTGGTCGTGCGGAACTGCGCCAGGGCTGCGGTGTAGGCGTTGAAGCGGTCATGGCCGCTGGGCAACGGTCCCCGCGGCTGCTCCGCGCCGGTCGAGGGCGTGACCTGCGCCCTCAGCCATCCGCGCGGGTCCACGCTCGCCGCCGCCATCTCGCCAGGCCGGGCGCCGAGGCCGAACCGGGTGACTGCAATGGCGGCTTCGCTGGACGACTGGGTCACCGCTGTTTCTCTTCAACGTAAGAGCCGAGTAGCTCCAACCTGTGGCATCCTGCTTCCAGCTGCTTGAACGGCTCCTGAACGAGATCTTGTCGCGCCGACGGCGAGAACTCCTCGGCGGCAGGTCCCCGGATACGGAAAAGGCCAGGACGTTTCCATCCTGGCCTCCCCTTATCAGACAAGTCTGGCGAACCTCGGGATGAACCCGAAGCTGGATCTTAGAAGTCCATGTCGCCCATGCCGCCGCCGCCGCCCGGCATCGCCGGGGCCGCGGAGCCCTTCTTCGGCGCCTCGACCACGGCGGCTTCCGTCGTGATCAGCAGGCCGGCCACGGAGGCCGCGTCCTGCAGCGCGGTGCGGACGACCTTTGCGGGGTCGATCACGCCTTGGGCGACCAGGTCGCCGTACTCTTCGGTCTGGGCGTTGAAGCCGAAGTTGGCGTCCGGGTTCTCCAGGATCTTGCCGACCACGATGGAGCCTTCGACCCCGGCGTTCTCGACGATCTGGCGAAGCGGAGCCTGAAGCGCGCGGCGCACGATGGCGATACCGGCGTTCTGGTCGTCGTTCTCGCCCTTCAGCCCGTCGAGGGCCTTGGAGGCCTTCAGCAGGGCGACGCCGCCGCCCGGCACGATGCCTTCTTCCACGGCCGCACGGGTCGCGTTGAGGGCGTCGTCGACGCGGTCCTTCTTCTCCTTGACTTCCACTTCGGTGGAGCCGCCGACGCGGACCACCGCAACACCGCCGGCCAGCTTGGCCAGACGCTCTTGCAGCTTCTCCTTGTCGTAGTCCGAGGTGGTGTCTTCGATCTGGCGCTTGATCTGGGCGATGCGACCCTCGATCCCGTCACGCTCGCCGCCACCGTCGACGACGGTGGTGTCGTCCTTGGTGATGGTGACCTTCTTGGCCTTGCCGAGCATGTCCAGCGTCACGTTCTCGAGCTTGATGCCGAGGTCCTCGCTGATGACCTGGCCACCGGTGAGGATGGCGATGTCTTCCAGCATGGCCTTGCGGCGATCGCCGAAGCCCGGAGCCTTCACCGCCGCGACACGCAGGCCGCCGCGCAGCTTGTTGACCACCAGGGTGGCCAGGGCTTCGCCTTCGATGTCCTCGGCGATGATCAGGAGCGGACGGCCGTTCTGGACCACCGCTTCCAGGACCGGGAGCAGGGGCTGAAGGGTGGAGAGCTTCTTTTCGAAGATCAGGATCTGCGGCTCTTCGAGCTGCACTTCCATCTTGTCGGCGTTGGTGACGAAGTAGGGCGACAGGTAGCCGCGGTCGAACTGCATGCCTTCGACGACGTCGAGCTCGGTCTCCAGGCTCTTGGCCTCCTCGACCGTGATCACGCCCTCGTTGCCGACCTTTTCCATGGCGCGCGCGATCATCTCGCCCACGTCCTTGTCGCCGTTGGCGGAGATGGTGCCGACCTGGGCGATCTCGCTGTTGTTGGCGACCTTCTTGGAGGTGGACTTGATGTTCTCCACCACGACCAGCACGGCCTTCTCGATGCCGCGCTTCAGGTCCATCGGGTTACGACCCGAGGAGACCGACTTCAGGCCCTCGACCACGATGGCCTGGGCCAGCACGGTGGCGGTGGTGGTGCCGTCGCCGGCCTTGTCGTTGGTCTTGGAGGCGACTTCGCGGATCAGTTGGGCGCCGAGGTTCTGGAACTTGTCGGAAAGTTCGATTTCCTTGGCGACGGTGACGCCGTCCTTGGTGGAGCGGGGAGCGCCGAAGGACTTCTCGATCACCACGTTGCGGCCCTTGGGACCCAGGGTGACCTTGACGGCGTTGGCGAGGATGTTGACGCCCTGGAGCATGCGATCGCGTGCGTCCGAGGCGAAGTAAACGTCTTTAGCTGCCATTGTGAGGCTCTCTTTCGTCAGAAGGTTGTTAAACGACCTCGCCCTTCGACAGGCTCAGGATGAGGTCTGCGGCGAGCCGTTCCGCTATCTGCTCTCGCCTCACCCTTGATTTGTCGAAGGACGAGGCGGCGCAGATAGTGAGCGGGTTAATCTTAGGCGGCGGCCTTCATGGCGGCGGGAGCGTCGACGATGCCGAGCACGTCCGATTCCTTCATGATGATCAGATCTTCGCCGTCGACCTTGACCTCGGTACCCGACCACTTGCCGAACAGGATGCGATCGCCGGCCTTCAGTTCCATCTCGACGCGCTTGCCGCTGTCGTCGCGGGCGCCCGGGCCGACGGAGATGACTTCGCCTTCTTGGGGCTTTTCCTTGACGGTGTCGGGGATGATGATTCCGCCCTTCGTGCGGGCTTCTTCTTCGACGCGCTTCACCAGAACGCGGTCGCCAAGAGGACGAAACGCCATATCGGATATCTCCGTAAAAAAGGGGTGGCCGTTTTTCGCGAGCCCCGCAGACCGGCGTTAGCAGCCGGTCGGGAGGAGTGCTAACGCGTTCTGACTTAGGTCCGGCGGTATCCTAAGTCAAGCAAACCTGCTCGGCACAGGCAGGAGGATGCCGTCGCGAGACGGCCGAAACGAGGCGCCAGGATGACGTTTGAATGAAGTTCGATCCTGACGCGCTTCAAGGCCGATTCACCCGGCTGGAGCCCCTGACCGACGCGTTGAAGGCGCCGCTTCACGCCGCCATCGCCAGCGCAGACCCAGCCTGGAACGTGATGGCCTCCAACGCATCGGGTCCGTACTTCGAGGGCTGGTGGGCTCGCGCGTGCGCCGAGATGGTGACCGGCGAGCGCGTCGCCTACGCCGTCCGCCGGCTGGCTGACCAGCGCGTGGTCGGCGCCACCAGCTTCCTGCACATCGATCCGGCCAACCGCAGCGTGGAGATCGGCTCGACCTTCCTGCACGCCGAAAGCCGCGCGGGCCCCACCAACCCGGACATGAAGCTCGCGCTGCTATCCTACGCCTTCGCCAACGGCGCCGTGCGGGTGGAGATCAGGACGGACGGGCGCAACCTTCGCAGCCAAGCCGCGATCGCCAAGCTCGGCGCCGTTCGCGAGGGCGTGCTGCGCAAGCAGAAGGTGCTGTGGAACGGCGAGGCGCGCGAGACGGTGGTCTATTCCATCATCGACGACGACTGGCCGCAGGTGCAGGCGCGGCTGCAGGCGCGGCTCGATGAAGCGGCCGCCGTCAGGGGCGGCGCACCTGCAGCGCGTCTCTGATCTCCATCAGCAGCGCCTCGCTGGTGGTGGGAGCCGCCGGCGTGGCGGCAGAAGCTTCCTCCTTGCGCTGGACCTGGCTGACCAGCTTGACGATCAGGAACACCGACGCCGCGATGATCAGGAACTGGATGACGGTGTTGAGGAAGGCGCCGTAGCCCAGCGCCACCTCCGCATGCTTGGTCAAGGGATCGGCGGCCTTCAGCACTACCTTGAGTTGGGAGAAGTCCACTTGGCCCAGCAGCAGGCCGATGGGCGGCATGATGATCTGATCCACCAGGCTGGTGACGATCTTGCCGAACGCCGCGCCGATGATCACGCCGACCGCCAGATCCACCACGTTGCCGCGCGCGATGAAGGCGCGAAACTCGCTCACCAAAGTCATGGCCGGCATCTGATCTCTTCTCCCGCGGCGCAAGCTTCGCCGTTGGCAGCGTCACCCGGCGGCCCTGCGCCGTCAACCGCCGACGGCGCGCTCGCAAAGCGCGCGTACGGCCCCCATCTCCGCTCCACCCTGTCCATTGCGTCCCTTCGGGCGCTTCAGATCGCTGCGATCGCCTCGCGCGGAGCTCTCGCCTTGACCACCGCCGCCCTGCCCCAGCCCGCCCCTGCGCCCACCGACGACCTCGTCGCCGCCTTCCAGATCGAGGACCAGCCCGCACGCGGCCGCATCGTGCGCCTGGGCGCGGTGGTAGACGAAATCCTGAAGCGCCACGAATATCCCGCGCCGGTCGCCGACCTGCTGGGAGAAGCCTGCGCGCTCGCCGCCCTGGTCGGCGCAAGCCTGAAGTTCGAGGGGCGGCTGATCGTGCAGGCCCAGGGCGACGGCCCTGTGGCCTATGTGGTGGCCGACTACGATACCTCCGGCGGCCTGCGCGGCTATTGCAGCTTCAACGCCGAGCGGGTGGCGCAGGCCTCCGAGGGCTTCGTGCGGCCCGGCGCCAGGACGCTGCTGGGCGAGGGCGTGTTCATCATGACGCTGGACCCTGCCGACATGAACGACCGCTACCAGGGCGTGACCCCCATCGAAGGCGAGACCCTGGCGCTGTGCGCGGAGACCTACTTCGCCCAGTCCGAGCAGACGCCGACGCGCGTGCGCCTGGCGGTCGGCGAGCTGCAGGACGCGGACGGCCACAGCTGGCGCGCGGGCGGCATGATCATCCAGAACATCGCCGGCGACGAGATCCGGGGCTCCACCGACGACGCCTGGGACCGCGCGCAGGCCCTGTTCGAGACGCTCGGCGAGGACGAGCTGGTCGATCCCCGCATCGCGCCGGAGACGCTGCTGTATCGCCTGTTCCACGAGGACGGAGTGCGCATGTTCGAGCCCCGCCCGCTTCGCGCCTACTGCCGCTGCTCGCAGGATCGGGTGCTGACCATGCTGCGCGCCTTCCCGCAGTCGGACGTGGACGAGATGATCGAGCCGGACGGCGCCATCCACGTCACCTGCGAATACTGCTCGCGCACATACGCCGTGACGCCGGAGGCGCTGCAGGACTGACCCGGCGCGCGGCAGCGCGGCTCAAGCGAGGCCGAGCGGGCGCAAGTCGGCAAGGGCTTGCTTTGACCCGTCGTTCGGGCGCGCCTAGAAGCCACATCCTTACCCGACGGACCTCGCCCGTGCCCCCTTATCGCTCGCGCACCACGACCCACGGCCGCAACATGGCGGGCGCGCGCGGGCTCTGGCGCGCCACGGGGATGAAGGACGAGGACTTCGGCAAGCCGATCATCGCGGTGGCCAACAGCTTCACCCAGTTCGTCCCCGGCCACGTGCACCTGAAGGACATGGGCCAGCTGGTGGCGCGCGAGATCGAGCGGGCGGGCGGCGTGGCCAAGGAGTTCAACACCATCGCCGTGGACGACGGCATCGCCATGGGCCACGCCGGCATGCTCTACAGCCTGCCGTCGCGCGAGCTGATCGCTGACAGCGTGGAGTACATGGTCCAGGCCCACTGCGCCGACGCCCTGGTCTGCATCTCCAACTGCGACAAGATCACACCCGGCATGCTGATGGCGGCGCTCCGGCTGAACATCCCCGCCGTCTTCGTCTCCGGCGGCCCGATGGAGGCCGGCAAGGTGGTCTGGAAGGGCGAGACCCGCGCGGTGGACCTGGTCGACGCCATGGTGGTCGCCGCCGACGACGCCGTCTCCGACGCCGAGGTCGAGGTCATGGAGCGCTCGGCGTGTCCCACCTGCGGCTCGTGCTCGGGCATGTTCACGGCCAACTCGATGAACTGCCTGACCGAGGCGCTGGGTCTCTCCCTGCCCGGCAACGGATCGACCCTGGCCACCCACAAGGACCGCGAGCGGCTGTTCCTGGAGGCTGGCCACCTGATCGTGGACATCGCGCGCCGCTTCTACGAGCGGGACGACACAAGCGTGCTGCCCCGCTCGGTCGCGGGCTTCGGCGCGTTCGAGAACGCCATGACGCTGGACATCGCCATGGGCGGCTCGACCAACACCGTGCTGCACCTGCTGGCCGCCGCGCACGAGGCGCAGGTGGACTTCGGCATGGCCGACATCGACCGGCTGTCGCGCCGCACGCCGTGTCTTTGCAAGGTCGCCCCCGCCAAGGCCGACGTGCACATGGAGGACGTGCACCGCGCCGGCGGCGTCTACGCCATCCTGGGCGAGCTCGACCGGGCGGGGCTGATCCACACCGAGCTGCCCACCGTCCACTCGCCGACCCTCGCCACGGCGCTCGCCCGCTACGACGTGGCGCAGACCAACAGCGAGCTGGTGCGCGACTTCTACCGCGCCGCGCCTGGCGGCGTTCCGACCCAGACCGCCTTCTCACAGAGCCGCCGCTACGTGGCGCTGGACGTGGACCGGGCTGGAGGCGTGATCCGCGACGCCGCCCACGCCTTTTCGCAGGACGGCGGGCTGGCGGTGCTGACGGGCGATCTCGCGCCGGACGGCTGCATCGTGAAGACCGCGGGCGTGGACGACGCCAGCCTCGTCTTCGCCGGCCCTGCGCGCGTGTACGAAAGCCAGGACGATGCGGTCAGCGCCATCCTGACCGGCGGGGTCAAGGCGGGCGACGTGGTGGTGATCCGCTACGAAGGTCCCAAGGGCGGACCGGGGATGCAGGAGATGCTGTATCCGACCAGCTATCTGAAGGCCAAGGGGCTGGGTAAGGCCTGCGCCCTGATCACCGACGGCCGCTTTTCCGGCGGCACCTCGGGCCTGTCCATCGGCCACGTCTCGCCGGAAGCGGCGGAAGGCGGCCTGATCGCGCTCGTCCACGACGGCGACCGCATCGAGATCGACATCCCCGCCCGCACCATCCGGCTGGCCGTCCCGGCCGCCGAGCTGGAGAGCCGCCGCGCCGGGATGACCGCCCGCGGCG
>CAXTUT010000008.1:0-25699 GCA_964247465.1 uncultured Caulobacteraceae bacterium
CTCCCCCCACCGCCGCCGATGGCGCGCCCAACCCCGACGTGCGTCAGGAGCCCGTCGATCCGCCGATGCGGTCGCCCGCGGCTGTCGGCGCCCATCTCGGGCTGGACCTGCTCCCGCCCGAGCAGCGCGCGTTGACCGAACAGCTCTCCGCCAACCTCGCCAAGGCGGCGTCCACCCTCCAGGGCGCGGTCGCGCAAGCGATGATGCGGCAGGCGCAGACCGGGGCCGCTCCGAACCCGGACCCCTTCCACGTGGTCCCGGCCTTGGGCGAGGTGATGCAGAGCCTGGCCGCCCATCCCGACAAGCTGATGCGCGCGCAGGCCGACCTGTTCGAGCGCTATGTCGAGCTGTGGCGGGTCAGCGCCGCGCGCGCCGCTGGCGAGCCTGCGCCCACGGTGGCCGGACCGCCCAAGGGCGACAAACGCTTCGCCGATCCCGAATGGACCGACAACCCGGTCTTCGACGTGATGAAGCAGTCCTATCTCGCCACCTCGGGTTGGCTGAACGACTTGGTGGCGAGCGCCGATGGCGTGGACCCCCTGACCAAGCGGCGGGTCGCCTTCTTCACCAAGCTCCTGACCGACGCCTTCGCGCCGTCCAACTACCTGGCCTCCAATCCCGCCGCCCTGAAGGCGCTGATGGAGAGCGGCGGCGAAAGCCTGGTCAAGGGCGCGCAACGCTTCGCCGAGGACATGGCGCGCGGCGGCGGCAAGCTGGCCATCAGCCAGACCGACTACGCCAGGTTCAAGGTCGGCGAGAACGTCGCCACCGCGCCGGGCAAGGTGGTGTTCCAGAACGACCTCTTCCAGCTGCTGCAGTTCTCGCCCACCACCGATCAGGTGCAGGAGACGCCGCTGCTGATCTTCCCGCCTTGGATCAACAAATACTACATCCTGGACCTGAAGCCCGAGAACTCGATGATCCGCTGGCTGACCGGCCAGGGGTTCACCGTGTTCCTGACCTCCTGGGTCAACCCAGGTCCGGCGCTCGCCGGCAAGACGCTGGACAACTACGTGTTCGAGGGTGCCTACACCGCCATCGCCCAGACCCTGCGCCAGAGCGGGGCGACCCACGTCAACACGGTCGGCTACTGCGTCGGCGGCACCATGCTCGCCTGCGCCCTGGCCCACATGGCCCAGCGCGGGCTGGACGTCGTGTCCTCCACCACCTTCTTCGCCGCGCAGCAGGACTTCGCCGAAGCCGGCGACCTGCTGCTGTTCGTCGACGACGCCTGGCTTTCAGATCTGGAGAAGCTGATGGACGCGGCGCAGGGCGTGCTGCCGAGCGCGGCGATGGCCGACACCTTCAACATGCTGCGCGCCAACGACCTGATCTGGTCGTTCTTCGTCAACAACTACCTGATGGGCAAGGAGCCGGCGGCCTTTGACCTGCTGTTCTGGAACTCCGACCAGACGCGCATGCCCAAGGCCCTGCACCTGGGCTACCTGCGCCAGTTCTACCAGTCCAACCTGCTGGCGAAGGGCATGCTCAAGCTCGGCGGCGTAACCCTGGACCTGAAGACCGTGAAGCTGCCGATCTACGTCCAGTCCTCGCGCGAGGACCACATCGCGCCGCTCCGCTCGGTCTACCGCGGCGCCAAGCTGTTCGGCGGCCCCGTGCGCTTCACTCTCTCCGGGTCCGGCCACATCGCAGGCGTCATCAACCCGCCTGCGGCCAACAAGTACCAGCACTGGCTGAACCCGGAGCTGCCCGTCACGGTGGACGCCTGGCTGGAGGGGGCGCAGGAGCACAAGGGCAGCTGGTGGCCGGACTGGGCCGGGTGGCTGGCGGAACGCTCAGGCCCCATGGTCCCGGCGCGCGACCCCGCCGCCGGCCCGCTGCCGGTGATCGAGGACGCCCCGGGGAGCTATGTAAAGGTGCGAAGCGAGGTCTGAGCGGGTGGCGCTGAAGCGTCATCAAAGCCCGCGAGGCGGCGTAAACTCAACCTGAGGCGGCCTTTCAGGATCGCGCTCCGCGCGCAGAGCGCCGCCTGAACTTCATGCGCACTCGGCGCAGCACGTGGAGGCGACCAGGGTTCAGCACCTGGACAAGGTGCGCGGAACGTCGCCACGGCCAGGCCGCTCTGCGCGCCAGCCACATGACGCAGCGGGCGGTGAAGCGTTCGCTGCGTAGCAACTCATGCCAGATCACCGGCCAGACCTCGCCGTTCAGCAATCGTCGCATAGGGTAGCCGTAGCGGGGGAACCGCCGCTGCATGACGATGAAGCGCCGCCGCCAGCGAGCGGAATTGCGCAGCACCAGGATCAGCCCGGCCACCAGCAGCACACCGAGCAGGTGAGTGGGCAGCAGCAGGCCCACAAAGCCTAGCGCCATCAACATGAAGCCGACGACGACCAGGATCGCGCGCCATAGCCCGCGCATGCGCTTGATCATGCTGCGCCCTGTGGCGCGCGTGGAGATCGTGGGCTCACCGCAAAGGCGTATAAGCCCAAACTGCTAAGCCAGCCTAACCACAGCGCGCAAGCGGGGCGAAGTCCGGTCAGAGCGTCTGCAGGAAGGCCTCGTAGGCGGCCTTGTCCATCAGCGCGTCGACCTGCGAAGGCTCGGCGAGCTTGATCTTGGCGAACCAGCCGGCGCTCTCCGCCGCCTCGCCGACCTGTTCGGGGGTGTCGGTGAGCGCGGTGTTGGCCTCCACGACCTCGCCCGAGACCGGGGCGTACACGTCGGACGCCGCCTTCACGCTTTCCACAACGGCCAGATTGTCGCCGGCGGCCAGCGTCTTCCCGACTTCCGGCAGCTCGACATAGACGACATCGCCGAGCTGCTGGGCGGCGTAGGCGGTGATGCCCACCACGCCCACATCGCCTTGAACCTCGACCCACTCGTGATCCTTGGTGAAGCGCATCCGCTCGTTCCTCGTCTCTCAGCCCCCGCGGCGCGGGCGGCGTCACATCCGTTCGGGCGTGTCTATGCCAAGCAGGCCCAGCGCGCACGTGAGCTGTTTCAGCGTCGTGCGCGAGACCGCCAGGCGCGAGGCGCGCAGCCGCGCGTCGGCTGCGCCCAGCACCGGGCAGGCGGCGTAGAAGCGCGAGAACGCCTGCGCCAGGCGGTAGGCGTGCTCCGCCACGAAGCTCGGCGCGCGTTTGTCGTAGGCTTCCTGCACCGCGGTGGCGAAGGCGTCCAGGACAAGGGCCAACTCGCGTTCGGCCGGCTCCGCGACCACGACCTCGCCGGGCGCGGCGCCCTCCGCCTCCGCCCGGCGCAGCAGGCTTTTGATCCGCACGGCCTGATAGAGCAGATAGGGTCCGGTCTTGCCCTCAAAGCTGGTGAAGCGGTCGAGGTCGAAGACGTAGGACGTGCCGCGATAGTTGGACAGGTCGGCGAACTTCAGCGCCGCCACCGCCACCTTGTGCGCGGTCGCCTCGAACTCAGCCTCCGACAGTTCGGTCCCCAGCCCGGCCTCGCGCAGGCGCTCTCGCGCCTTGTCGGTGGCCATGGCGATCAGGTCGTGCAGCTTCAGCACGCCGCCCTCGCGGGTCTTGAAGGGCTTGCCGTCAACGCCGTTCATGGTGCCGAAGCCGATGTGCTCCAGCGAGCCCTCCGCCGCATAGCCGGCGAGATAAGCGGCGCGGAACACCTGCTCGAAGTGGTCGGCCTGGCGCTGGTCGACCACGTACAGAATCAGGGCGGGATCGAAGCTGCGCCGCCGGTCCACGAGGGTGGCGAGATCGGTGGTGCCGTACATGGCCGAGCCCTCGGACGACACGACGAGCAGCGGCGGCAACTCGCGCCTGTCGCCGTCCCGCGCCACCCGCACGATCCGCGCCCCATGGTCCTCGACCAGCAGGCCCTGGGCCGCCAAGTCCTTTACCATGGCGGCGATCAGGGGATCGGCGTCGCTCTCGCCCTTCCACAGGTCGAACTCGACTCCCAGCGCATGGAACTCGCGCTGCAGGGCGGAACGGCTCACCGCCACGAAGTGCGCCCAAAGCGCCCGGTAGCCGGGACGGCCGGCCTGCAGCTCCGCTGTGGCGCGGCGGGCGCGCTCGCGGAACTCCGGTTCGGCCTTGGCGCGGGCGGCGGCGATGGGATACAGCCGCTCCAGGTCCTCCAGAGTCACCGGGCTGTCCCCTGGGAACGGTCCCTCCCCCGCCGCCAGGAAAGGCGATGACGGGTCGTGCTCGCCGATGGCCGTAATCAGCAGGCCCATCTGGAAGCCCCAGTCGCCGAAGTGGGCGTCGCCCAGCACCTCGTCGCCGCAGAAGCGGAAGATGCGCTTGACCGATTCGCCGATGATCGAAGCGCGCAGGTGGCCGACGTGCATGGGCTTGGCGACGTTGGGACCGCCATAGTCCACCATCACCCGTCGCGCCTGGATTGCCGGCGCGGCTCCCACGAGCGCTGACGCCTCCACCGCCATGACACGCTCGGCCAGCAAGGCGTCGGCCACGCGCAGGTTGACGAACCCCGGGCCGGCCACCTCAACCGACGCCAGGTCGGGGTCGTCGGCCAGGCGCGCGGCGAGGCGGCCCGCGATCTCGCGCGGGTTGGCGCGCGCCTGCTTGGCCGCGGCGAGCGCACCGTTGCTCTGGAAGTCGGCGAGGTCCGGGCGGTCGGACGCACCGACCCGCGCCAGTTCCACAGGCAGACCTTCGGCGGCGAAGGCGGACCTGACCGCCACCGTCAGCCGCCCTTTCAGGTCGGTCATTTCGACGTGGAGGTCCCCGCCGCGGACGCGGTCTTGGTCACTTCGACGTCGCCGCCGGCGTTGACCCGGAACCGCTTGCCCAGCCGGTTGAAGTCCGCCATTTCCGGCGTCACGTCGAAACCGACCAGGATCTCGAAGTTGGAGCCGCTGACCCCGGCCTTGGCGCGGGGGATCTCGATGTCTGCCAGTTGGTCCACGTAGTTCACCCGGTCCGCGCCGCGGGGAAAGTCGGCCGCCACGGTGAAATACTGCTTGTTCAGCACCGCCAGGTTCCGGATCGTCACAGCGACCCAGTAGCGATAGTCCTTGTGCGCGGCCGTCGCCATCGGACCCTTGCCGAAGGCGAAGCCAATCGCCAGGCGCTCGCGGATCGGCTCGGAGCCCTTGTAGGCGCAGCTCGCCTGGACGTGCTCGATCTCGCCGGTGTAGCCGACCGCCCCCGGCGTCTCTTGCCCGCCCTTCAGCTCGACGTACCGGCTGGCGTCATAGAGAACCTTGGCGAAGGGGCACGGACCGGCGTTCTTCTGGTTGGGCAGCGGCGCCTGGACGTTGCTGTACTCCTTGTCCTTTTCCTTCTTCTTCTTGTCCTCCTCCTCCTGCGCGGCGCGCTTCTGCTCGTCCTCGCCGGGCGACGAGGACTGGGCGTAGGACTTGGCGATCGGTAGGCCCGCCAGGAGCAGCAGGCTCAGGGCGAGGGCGAAGGGGCGACGCATGGAAAGCACCGGAAGACGAGGAAAGGCGCAAAGGGCTTGAAGATCAGTCTATCGGCTTAGCGGCTCACTCGCAACGAAGCGGGCTGCGGCATCGGCCGCCCCGCGCACGGGCAGAAAAACCGAACCAGCGCTGGCGTACGGCGGGCTGGAGCCTTAATTTCCGCCCATGAACGCCATCGTGCCGCAGCGTCCGAGCTTGACCGTCATCCTGGCCAACCCGCGGGGCTTCTGCGCCGGCGTTGACCGGGCGATCCAGATCGTGGAGCGCGCCCTCGCCAAGTACGGCGCGCCCGTCTACGTGCGCCACGAGATCGTGCACAACAATTACGTGGTCGACCGGCTGAAGAAGCTCGGCGCGGTGTTCGTCGAGGACCTCAGCGAATGCCCCGACGACCGCCCGGTGGTCTTCTCCGCCCACGGGGTGCCGAAGTCCGTGCCGGCCGAGACCGAGCGCCGCCAGATGTTCTATCTCGACGCCACCTGCCCGCTGGTCTCCAAGGTGCACCTCGACGCCGAGCGCCACTACGCCGCCGGCCGCGAGATCATCCTGGTCGGCCACGCCGGCCATCCTGAGGTGGACGGCACTCTGGGCCAGCTGCCCGCCGGGGCCATCCGCCTGGTGGAGACGCTGGAGGACGCCATGGGCGTGGAGCCGCGCGATCCGGACAACCTCGCCTTCGTCACCCAGACCACGCTGTCGATGGACGATACCGCCGCGATCATGCTGGCGCTCAAGACGCGCTTCCCGCGCATCGTCGGGCCGCACGGCCGCGACATCTGCTACGCCACCACCAACCGGCAGGAGGCGATCAAAGCGATGTCGGCGGCCTGCGACCTCGTGCTGGTGGTCGGCTCCTCCACCTCGTCCAACTCCCAGCGGCTGGTCGAAGTGGCGGTGAAGGCCGGCGCGCGCGACGCCAAGCTGGTGGACGACGCCACCTGCATCGATCCCGTCTGGTTCGCCGGCGTGCATGTGCTGGGCCTGACCGCGGGCGCCTCGGCGCCTGAGGTGCTGGTCGAAGGCGTGCTGGATTGGCTCGCCGCCCGCTTCGACCTCTCCATCGACACCGAGGAGACCGCTCGCGAGACGGTCACCTTCAAGCTCCCTCGGGTGCTGACGGGAGAGGTGGCGCCGGCGTGACGCCCCTGCGCCGCCGCTCAGCCACCGATCTCGGCCACCCTTACCCGCGCGCCGTCCAGCACCAGCGCCAGCTCACCACGCTTTAGCCTCAGCGCGTCCTCACCGAACACCTCGCGCCGCCAGCCGTGAAGCGCCGGCGACCCTTCTGCGGCGTCGGAGGCGATCTTCTCCAGATCCGACACGGTGGCGATCAGCTTGGCGGCGACGCCAGCGTCCTCAGCCCGCGCCTTCAGCAGCACCTTCAGCAGCTCCACCGTGGCGCCGGCGTTCTGAGCCGGCTGCGGCGGCCGTTCGATCACCGGCGCATAGGCCTCGGGATCGCGCAACGCCCCCTGCAGGGCGGCCACGAGGTCCGGTCCGAACTTGGAGCCGCCGAAGCCCTTGGGCACCGAACGCAGGCGGTTCAGGGCCTCGACATCGAGAGGCAGCTGGGTTGCGATCTCGTCCATCGCCTCGTCCTTCAGGATGCGCCCGCGCGGCTGGTCGCGAGCCTGGGCGGTGCGCTCGCGCCAGGCGGCTGCGCCGCGGAAGGCGGCGAGATAGCGGGCGTTGAACTTGCGCGGCTTCAGCCGGCGCCAGGCGTTCTCCGGCTCGACGTCGTAGGTCGCCGGGTCGGTGAGGAAGTCCATCTCCTCGCTCACCCATCCGAGCCGGCCGGCCGTCTCCAGCCGCTCCCGAAGCTTGGGGAACAGCTTGGCGAGGTGGGTCACATCGCCCAGCGCGTACTCCAGCTGCGCTTCGGACAGGGGTCGTCGCGCCCAGTCGGTGAAGCGCGAGGACTTGTCGATCTCCACCCGCAGCACTTGGCGCACAAGGGCGTCGTAAGCGATCTGCTCGCCGAAACCGGCCGCCATCGCCGCCACCTGAGTGTCGAACAGCGGCTTCGGGATGGCTTTCAGGTTGTTGAAGATCTCCACGTCCTGACGGGCGGCGTGGAAGACCTTCAGGATCTTCGCGTCGCGCAGGATGTCCAGGAACGGCTCGAGATCGAGCCCTGCGGCCAGAGGGTCGATGACGCCGCCGTGCTCGATCCCCGCCGCCTGGATCAGACACAGCTTGGGCCAGTAGGTGGTCTCACGCATGAACTCGGTGTCGACCGCGATGAACGGCTGGTCGGCGAGGTAGCCGCAGAAGGCCTCGAGCTCGGCATTGGAAGTGATCGGCGTCATGGGATAGAGCCTATAGCCCGCTTCGCCGCGCCTCCAAGGCCCGGCGCCGGATGGGCGAGTTCCAGGGCCAAGGATTGATGAACGAGCAGGCGAACGGCCTCACCTACGCAGACGCCGGCGTGGACATCGATGCGGGCGAGGCGCTGGTGCAGGCGATCAAGCCGCTGGCGCGCTCCACCGCACGCCCCGGCGCGGACGCGAGCCTAGGCGGCTTCGGCGCCCTGTTTGACCTCAAGGCCGCCGGCTACACCGATCCGCTGCTGGTCAGCACCACCGACGGCGTCGGCACCAAGCTGAAGATCGCCCTGCTGACCGGCCGCCACGACACGGTCGGGATCGACCTGGTGGCCATGTGCGTCAACGACCTGCTGGCCCAAGGGGCCGAGCCGCTGGTGTTCCTGGACTATTTCGCCACCGGCAAGCTGGACGTGGAAGCCGCGCGGCGCGTGGTCTCAGGCATCGCCGAAGGCTGCCGGCAGGCGGGCTGCGCGCTGGTGGGCGGAGAGACCGCCGAGATGCCGGGCATGTACGCCCAGGGCGAATACGATCTGGCCGGCTTCTCCGTCGGCGCGCTGGAGCGTGGGCGCGCCCTGCCCCGGCTGGAGGCGCAGCAGGCGAGCGACCTGCTGATCGGCCTGGGCTCTTCGGGCGCGCATTCCAACGGCTATTCGCTCATCCGCCGCATCGTGGAGCGGACGGGGCTCGGCTGGGAGGCGGATGCGCCGTTCGAGGCGGGGGTGAGCTTGGCCGAAGCTCTGATGCGGCCGACGCGCATCTACGTGAAGACGGTCTTGCCGCTCATCCACGCCGACATGGTCAAGGGCTGCGCGCACATTACCGGCGGCGGCCTGATCGAGAACCCGCCCCGCGCCATCGCCAAGTCGCTGCAGCCCCGCTTCGACTGGCGGGCCTGGTCCCTGCCCCCGCTATTCGACTGGCTGCAGCGCGAAGGCGGCGTGAGCGATGCGGAGCTGCGGCGCACCTTCAACTGCGGCGTAGGTTTCCTGCTGGTGGTGGAGCCCGCGCATGCGTCGGCCGTCTTGGCCGCGCTGCTCAACGCCGGCGAGGAGGCCTTCATCGTCGGCGAACTGGCCGAGGCATGATGGGCGTGACGACGCGGAGCGTTCGGACGTGACCAAGGTCCGCGCGGCGGTGCTGATCTCCGGTCGGGGCTCTAACTTGCGCTCCCTGATCGCGGCGGCGGCGGATACTGACTACCCGGCCGAGATCGTGCTGGTGCTCTCCAACAATCCCGACGCGCCGGGGCTTCAGCTGGCGCGCGCGGCCGGCATAGCCGCCGACGCGATCGATCATCGCCCCTTTGGCAAGAACCGTCCCGCTCACGAGGCGAAGCTCGACGCCCGCCTGCGCGCCGCGAACGTGGAGCTGGTGGCGCTGGCCGGCTACATGCGCGTGCTGACGCCCGGCTTCGTGCAAGCCTGGACGGGGCGGATGCTGAACATCCATCCCAGCCTGCTACCGCACTTCCCCGGCCTGCACACCCACGCGCGAGCGCTGCAGGCCGGTCACATGCGCGCCGGCTGCACCGTGCATTGGGTAAGCGAAGGCGTGGACGAGGGCGAACCGATCGGCCAGGCCGAAGTGCCCGTGCTTCCCGGCGACGACGCCGACGCCCTCGCCGCCCGCGTGCTGGAGGCCGAGCACAGGCTTTATCCCCAGTGCCTGGCCCAGGCGGCGCGAACGTTGCGGGGGCGGGATACAGCCTGTCCGGCCTGACGTCATGGCCTCCTGACGCCAATCTGAAACTCCGGTAACTCGACGTCCACCTGGGCCGAAGGCTGTAGGGCGATAGAGAGCGATCGCCCCGGAGTCCCCGATGACCGCCGCCCGCCTGCTCACGCCCGTCCTTGTCGCCGCTCTGATGGCCGGCTCCGCCTTTGCGGCCCAGGCGCCGCTGGCGGGCCGGGGGGCGCCAGCGTCCAGCTTTCCCGCCGTCACCCGCCCGGTGGCCCCCATCATCAGCCCGATCTGGGACACCGGCGCCTATCGCGACTCCGCCCACGAAGTGCCGCAGATCGTCGCCAGGCTGAAGCTCCGCCCCGGCATGACGGTCGGGGACCTAGGCGCAGGAGACGGCTACGACACCGTGCGCCTGGCGCGCCTGCTCGGTCCCTCCGGGCGGGTGGTGGCGGAGGACGTCGATCCCGCCGCTTTGCATGCGCTGGACGCGCAGGCGCAGCAGGGCCGGCTGTCCAACGTCGTCATCGCGCTCGGCGAACCGCAGGACCCACGCCTGCCCAAGGCTTCGCTGGATGCGGCGGTGCTGGTGCACATGTACCATGAGATCACCCATCCCTACGCCTTCCTCTACAACCTGGCCGCGGCCATGCGACCGGGCGCACGGGTCGGCGTGGAGGAACTGGACCGGCCGACGCTGCAGCACGGAACGCCGCCGGCGATGCTGCGCTGCGAGTTCGAGGCGGTCGGCTACCGCCAGCTGTCCATCGCGCCCCTGCAGGGCGGCATCGGCTATTTCGCCGTCTTCGCCGCCCCGGCCAGTCCGCCGCCGCCGCAACGCATCCGCGCCTGCCGCGCTTAAAGAAGCATACGCTTAGCCGAACGCTTCGGGGCCCATGAACACGTCCGTCAGACCGAGCCCGAGCGGGTCGCAGAGTTTCAGCCTGCACGACTTCGCCCCGGTCCAGGAAAGCTTCGAGACCGCCCTCCTTGCAGGTCTCAGCGCGTCGCAGAAATCCATCCCGGCCCGCTTCCTCTACGACGAAGCGGGGTCGCAGCTGTTCGACCGCATCTGCCAGCTGCCGGAATACTATCCCACCCGCACCGAGCTGAAGATCCTGACCGACAAGGCCGGCGAGATCGCCGCCGCCGTCGGGCCGCAGATCGCGCTGCTGGAGTTTGGCGCCGGGTCCAGCCAGAAGGCGCGCCTGCTGCTCGACGCGCTGGACCGCCCGGCGGCCTACGAGCCCGTGGACGTGTCGCGCGAACACCTCGTCCGGCTCGCAGACGAGATCGCGCAGGCCTATCCGGCTCTGGCGGTGCGCGCTATCTGCGCCGACTACACCCAGCCGCTGGAGCTTCCCGACAGCGCCCCGCGTCGCCGTCGCGCCGGCTTCTTTCCAGGCTCTACGGTCGGCAACCTCACCGAGGCGGAGGCCCGCGCGTTCCTGGCGACCTGGGCTGGACAGCTTGGGCGCGATGGACTGATGGTGGTGGGCGTGGCGCTGCGTGCGCCCGCCGCGATAGTGCTACCCGCCTACGACGACGCGCAGGGCGTCACCGCGGCCTTCACCGCCAATGTTCTGGCGCGCGCCAATCGCGAGCTCGGCGCCGATTTCGACCTGTCGGCCTTCCGTCACACCCCCGAGTACGACGAGGCGAGCGGCCGGCTGACCATCCACCTGAGGAGCCTGAAGGCCCAGGACGTACACGTCGCAGGTCAAAGCTTCCAATTCGCCGCGGGCGAGCGCCTGCACGTGGAAGATTCCAACAAGTACGCCGTGGAGGACTTTCAGCGCCTGGCCCGATCCGCCGGATACGTGGCCGAAACGGTCTGGGTCGATCCCCGCGAGCTGTTCAGCGTTCACATGCTGCGGGTGGCGTGAAGCGGCGCAACTGACGTTCAGCGATCTCCTTCCAGGCTCCTGTAGGACCTGAGGAGGGCCTGAATACTCCCCAGCTCCTTCGTCAGCTCCTGATCGGACGTGTCAGTTTCAGCCAAAGCCTCAGCGACGGTGGAGCTTGAAGCCGAGCTTCATGGTTCCTGAAAGAAGCCCGTCGGCCGCTACGGCAGGCGCTCTCGCCCTCGCACTCCGAGGTGGGGTCGTCTACAGCCCTGCGCCCTCGTCCAGCCCGCACATCAGGTTCAGGTTCTGCACCGCCGCGCCCGATGCGCCCTTGCCCAGGTTGTCCAGAAGGGCGACCAAGCGAGCCTGGCCACGCTTAGTGTCGCCGAACACGGACAGCTTGAGCCGGTTGGTCCCGTTCAGGCCTTCCGGCTCCAACGCCTTCATCGCCGCGGCCTCGTCCAGCCCGGTCACCGCCACGAAGCGCTCGCCGGCGTAGGCGTCGGCCAGGGCCGCATGCACCTGCACCAGGGTTGGCGCGCCAGGGAGCGCCCAAAGCGGCAGTGGAACCTCTACGATCATACCCTGGGCGTAGCGACCGACCGCGGGGGCGAAGATCGGCGGATGCGCGAGCCCTGCACAGACCTGCATCTCCTGAACGTGCTTATGGCCGAGGTTCAGGGCGTAGGCGCGATAGGCGTCGCCGGTCGCGTCCGCCTCCCCCCCCTCGAACGCTGCGATCATCGCCCGGCCGCCGCCGCTGTAGCCGGACACCGCATTCACGCTGACCGGCCACTCCGCCGGCAAGAGGCCTGAGCGCACCAGCGGCGCGACCAGCGCCAGGAAGCCCGTGGGATAGCAGCCGGGGTTGGACACCCGTGTCGCCTCCGCGATCGCCTGACGCTGTCCGGGCGCCAGTTCGGGAAAGCCGTAGGCCCAGCCCGGCGCGATGCGGTGAGCGGTGGAGGCGTCGATCACCTTCACCGCAGGATTGCCGATCAGCGCCACCGCCTCGCGCGCGGCGTCGTCGGGCAGACAGAGGATCACCGCATCAGCGCCGTTCAGCAGATCGGCGCGGACGGCGGCGTCCTTGCGGCGCTCGGGGTCTATGGACAGCAACTCGATACCCGCGCGCCCAGCCAGCCGCTCGCGGATCTGCAGGCCCGTGGTGCCTGCCTCGCCATCGATGAAGACCTTGATCGACATCCTGATCCTTTCTCCGCTCATCCCGGCGAAGGTCGGGGCCAGATCAAAAGGTGCGACGCTGGCCAGGCGCCCTGTTGGCTCGGCCTGAACCCTGGAGCTCTATGATCTGAGCCCTGGCCTTCGCGGATGAGCGAAAAGAAGAAAGGCGCCCCGGTCTCCCGGAGCGCCCGCCCGATCCGAACGGAAAGCCCGAAGCCTAGCGCTTGGAGAACTGGAAGCTTCGGCGCGCCTTGGCCTTGCCGTACTTCTTGCGCTCCACCACGCGGCTGTCGCGCGTGAGAAAGCCGTGCGGCTTCAGCAACGCGCGCAGGCCCGGCTCGTAATAGGTCAGCGCCTTGGAGATCGCGTGGCGCACCGCGCCCGCCTGACCGGAAAGGCCCGAACCCTCGACCGTGGCCACCACGTCGAACTGAGTGGCGCGGTCGGCGATCTGCAGCGGCTGGGCGATCATCATGCGCAGCACCGGTCGGGCGAAATAGACCTCCTGGTCTCGATCGTTGATGGTGATCTTACCGGAGCCTGGCTTGATCCACACCCGGGCGACCGCGTTCTTGCGCTTTCCCGTCGCGTAGGCGCGGCCCTGGGCGTCGATCTTGGGCTCGTAGACGATCTGGGCTTCGGGCGGGTTGGTGGACAGGCCGGCCAGGGCCTCGAAGCCCTGCGGGGCGGTATTCTGTGCGTCGGACATGGCTTCAGGCGCTCCGCACGTTCTTGGCGTTCATCTCGGCGAACGCGATGGGCTCAGGCGATTGCGCCGTGTGCGGGTGCTCGGCGTCGGCGTAAATCTTCAGGTGCGTCATCTGCTTCCTGGCCAGCGGGCTCTCCTTCGGCAGCATGCGCTCCACGGCCTTTTCAAGGATGCGCTCGGGGAACTTGCCGCCGAGGATCTTATCGGCGGTGCGTTCCTTGATGCCGCCGGGGTATCCGGTGTGCCAGTAGTAGGTCTTCTGCTGCAGCTTGCGGCCGGTGAAGCGTACCTTGTCGGCGTTGATCACCACCACATGGTCGCCGCAGTCGACGTGGGGCGTGTAGTCGGGGCGATGCTTGCCGCGCAGGCGCATGGCGATGAAGGAGGCGAGGCGACCGACGACCGCGTTCTCGGCGTCGACGACGATCCACCTCTTCTCCACCTCCGCCGGCTTCAGCGAAACCGTCGTCTTCTGCATGGCGTCGTATCCGTGAACGGGAGCGGCCGCGCAGAGCGCGCGACCGTTTCAGGCGCTCCCGATACGAACACGGCGCAAGCGCGTCAACCCAAATATGGCGAGCCTGGCTAGGCGATTGTATTTGCTGCTATTATTTAAAGAGGTAGCATAATACCGCTTTCTTGTTCAACGAGGATGCGGCGAGTGGGCATCGAACCGGAGGGTCAGCTTCGCCGCATCCGCCATACCAGCCCGAGCGATGCGGTCAGCAGCACCACCGCCCAGAGCTGGTGAATCAGGCTGAGCCACAGGGGGGCGGCGGCCATGAGCGTGGCGACTCCGAGCAGGACCTGCACCGTCACCACCGCCATCAGCGCCATCGCCAGAGCCCGCAGGGCGCCTGGAACGTTGCGGGCGGTGACGATCCTGACGCCCAGGACCACCACGACGGCGAAGACCAGATAGGCGGTCATGCGATGGTCGAACTGCACCGCCGCCTGGCTATGGACCAGCGTCGCCCACAGCCCACGGCCTTGTGCTCCGGACGCGGCGTAATCGCGAGGGACGAAGCGGCCGTTCATCAGCGGCCAGTCGGTGTAGACCAGCCCCGCGTGGTTGCCCGCGACCAGCCCGCCCAGCAGCATCTGCAGGAAGATGAGCCCCACGAGCGCTGTGCCCCAGCCGATCCAGCTCGGCGGCGCGTAATGGTCGCCGCCCCGTGGCCGGCCTGTCCAGGCCTCCCAGCCCGACCAGACCGCCAGGGCGTAGATGGCCAGCGCCAGGCTGAGATGGACGGCCAGCCGTTCGGGCGCGACGTAGACCCGCTGCTCCAGCCCGCTGGCCACCATCCACCAGCCGATCAGGCCCTGCAGGGCGCCCAGCGCCAGCAGCAGCCAGCAGCGCCAGACCAGCCGGCGGGGGATCTTCTTTAGGACGAGGAAGACGACCAAAGGCGCGAAGAAGACCAGTCCGATCAGCCGGCCGAGCAGGCGATGGGTCCACTCCCAACCATAGATGAACTGGAACTGCTTCAGCGTCATGCCGACGTTGAGCAGGCGGTACTGGGGAATGGCGCGGTAGCGGGCGAACTCCGCCTGCCAGTCGTGGGCGGACAGGGGAGGCAGGATGCCGGTGACCGGCTTCCACTCGGTGATCGACAGGCCCGAGCCCGTCAGCCGCGTGGCTCCGCCGACCAGAACCATGGCTACGACCAGGGCCGCAACCGTGAACAGCCAGGCCGCCACCGCGCGGGATCGCTCCAGATTATAGCTCCAGCGCATACGCCATCCGATCTCGGCCCTCCGACCCCGGTCCTAGACCCTGGCCATGATCGCGTCCATGCGGGCGACCGCCGCTCCATTCCCCCCGCGCCGTCCAGCCGCTATCAAGGTCGTCATGACGGCACGGGTGCGCAAACTGGTCGGCGGCGTGGCGATCGTGGTCTTCGTCGCGGGCTATGCGGTCGCGGCGGTGACGATCTCCGCCGTGCTGCCGCAGAGGTGGTGGGCGGAGCTGCCCTTCTACCTCGTCGTCGGCATCGCCTGGGGGCTGCCGATCATCCCGCTGATCAGCTGGATGAACCGGGGACGGTGATCCCTCCTCCGCTGGCGGGTAAGGGTGGTCAGGCGGCGGCTTCGACGGCGCTGCAGATGTCGCGCACGACCTGAGCCACCAGCCCCTCGTCGTCGCCTTCCGCCATCACGCGGATCAGCGGTTCGGTGCCCGACGCGCGCACCAGCACCCGCCCCGAGCCGTTTAGCCGCCGCTCCCCGTCGCTGATCGCCTGGCGGACCCGGTCGGTCTCCAGCGGCTCGCCGCCCCTCGCGAAGCGCACGTTCTCCAGCTTTTGGGGCACGGGGTCGAACTGGCGGGCGAGCGCGCTCATGGGCTTGCCGGAGGTGACCAGCACCGAGAGCACCTGCAGCGCAGCGATCAGCCCGTCGCCGGTGGTGGAGAAGTCCGACAGGATGACGTGGCCGCTCGCCTCCCCGCCGAGGTTGAAGCCGCCCTCGCGCATGCGCTCCATGACGTAGCGGTCGCCGACCTGGGTGCGCTCCATCGCGATTTGGCGCGCGTGCAGGAACCGCTCGAAGCCGAGGTTGGACATGACGGTGGCCACCACGCCGCCGCCGCTCAGCCGGCCTTCAGCGACCCAGGCGTCGGCGATCAGGGCCATGATCTGGTCGCCGTCCACAGTCTGGCCGCGCTCGTCGCAGATGGCGAGCCGATCGGCGTCGCCGTCCAGCGCGATGCCGATGTCGGCGCGGTAATCGCGCACCAGCGCGGCCATGGTGCGCGGGTGGGTCGAGCCGCATTCGTCGTTGATGTTGGTCCCGTTGGGCGTGTTGCCGACCGGGATCACCTCGGCGCCGAGCTCGTACAGTGCGGTGGGGGCCACCTTGTAGGCCGCTCCGTTGGCGCAGTCGACCACCACCCGCAGCCCCGCCAAGGTCAGCGAACGCGGGAAGGTGGCCTTGACGATCTCCACGTAACGCGCCTGGGCGTCCTCTATGCGCTGGACGCGCCCCAGGCCCGTGGGCTCGGCCAAGCCCTCCTGCAGCCCCTCGTCCATCAAGCTCTCGATCTCGAGTTCGCGCGCGTCCGACAGCTTGTAGCCGTCCGGCCCGAACAGCTTGATGCCGTTGTCGGAGAAGGTGTTGTGCGAGGCGCTGATCATCACGCCGAGGTCGGCGCGCATGGAGCGCGTCATCATCGCCACCGCAGGCGTCGGCAGGGGCCCGAACAGGCGCACGTCCATGCCCACGCTGGCGAAGCCCGCCACCAGCGCCGGCTCGATCATGTAGCCGGACAGCCGCGTGTCCTTGCCGATCACCACCAGGTGGCGGCGCTCGGGATCGCGCCTGAACAGCTTGCCGGCGGCGAGGCCCACGCGCAGCGCGACCTCGGCGGTCATGGGGTGCTTGTTGGCCTGGCCGCGGATGCCGTCGGTGCCGAAATAGCTGCGCTTGCTCATGCGTGGATGTCTAGCAGGAAACCATTGAACGGACCTTGAGAGCAGGCGCCCTATTCCGCTGCGACCTCGGCGGGGAGCACCGTCATGCGGACCTTGCAGGCCCGCAGGTCGGCTTCCAGCCCGTCGTCGATATGTTCAACGTGAACTCGCACATGGCCGTTGTCGAAGAGGTCCTCCACCGCCCGCTTGCCGATGGGGATCGGCACGCCGCGACGCCGCAGGATCTTCATGACCGAGATGGTTTCGCCGAATCTCGCGTCCGTCTCAAGGCCGAGCCAACCGCTTGAACCGGAGTGGACGAGGTCGACGCCCTGGCCCTGCACCGGTAGTCCGAACCGCTCCGCCAACTCTAACGCTGTCCACATCGAGCGCCTCCATGGCGGCCATCACCAGCCTGCGCAGCATGGGCCAACCCAGGGAGTTGGGGCCGCCTGAGTAGGCCTGCACATGCAGGTTATACAGCATCAGGTGACGACTTGTCGTGGCGGGATCGAGCTCCGCCATGACCTCGAAGGTATCGGCCGCAGTGCCGACCCGCACGTTCAGGACGGGATGCTCGGTCCAGTCCACGTCGAGCGTGATGGATATGTCGCCGTTCGAAGCCACGGGGTGACGCTAACAGCCATCCATCGCCTGCAACACGCGGCAACGTGGATTGACGTCGTCTCCACACAACTGCTGCTAAGACGCGCGCGGACTCGGATCAGGGCTGCACGACCCATGTGTGGAATCATCGGCATCGTCGGCGCCACGCCGGTCGCGGAGCGGCTGATCGAGAGCCTGCGCCGGCTGGAGTACCGCGGCTACGACAGCGCGGGCGTGGCCGCCACCGACGACGAGGCGATCACCATCCGCCGCGCGCCCGGCAAGCTGCGCAACCTGGAGGCGGTGCTGCGCGAGAGCCCGGCCGAAGGCGTCTCCGGGGTCGGCCACACCCGCTGGGCCACCCACGGCGCGCCGGTCGAGCGCAATGCCCACCCCCACCGGGCCGGCCGGGTGGTCGTGGTCCACAACGGCATCATCGAGAACTTCGCCGAGCTGAAGGCGACGCTCCAGGCAGAGGGCCGGGAGTTCAAGAGCGACACCGACACCGAGGTGGTCGCCCACCTGCTCGACCACGAACTGGCCACAGCGCCCCCGCTCGACGCCTTCAAGGCCACCCTCGACCGGCTCCGCGGCGCCTACGCGCTCGCGGTGATGATCGACGGGGAGCCGGAGCTGATCCTCGGCGCTCGCCGCGGCCCGCCGCTCGTGGTCGGCTACGGCCAGGGCGAGATGTTCCTGGGGAGCGACGCGGTGGCGGTCGGCCCCTTCACCAACCGCGTGGCCTACCTTGAGGATGGGGACTACGTCGCCGTCACCCGGACGGACATCCGCATCTTCGACGAGGCCGGCCTCCCCGCCGACCGGCCGGTCCGGGTTGTGCCGGCGTCGGCGGCGCTGGTGGAGAAGGGCGAATACCGCCACTTCATGGAGAAGGAGATCCACGAGCAGCCGGACGCCTGCCAGCACACCCTGTCCGCCTATCTCGACCCCGTGGCGCTCACCGCCCATGCGCCCAGCGGCTTCGACTTCTCCGGCGTGGAGCGGCTGCAGATCGTGGCCTGCGGCACGGCCTACTACGCCGGCCTGACCGCCAAGTACCTGTTCGAGCGGCTGGCCGGCCTGCCGGTGGATGTGGAGGTCGCCTCGGAATTCCGCTACCGCGAGCCGGCCCTGTCCGCCGCCACCCTGGCGCTGGCCGTGTCCCAGTCCGGCGAGACCGCCGACACCCTGGCCGCTCTGAAGTGGTGCAAGGCGAAAGGGCTCGCGACCGCCGCGCTGGTGAACGCCCACCAGTCCTCCCTGGCCCGCGAGGCCGACCACATGTGGCCCACCAACGCCGGGACCGAGATCGGCGTCGCCTCCACCAAGGCCTTCACCGCCCAGGTCTGCGCCCTGACCGCGCTCGCCATCACCGCCGCCGCGAGGCGCGGCCGCATCGACGCAGGCGAGGAGGCGCGGCTCGTCGGCGTGCTGCTGGAGGCGCCGCGCCTGATCACCGAGGCCATGGCCGTTGAGCCCGAGGCCCGCGCGCTCGCCCACGACCTCGCCCGCGCCCGCGACGTGCTCTACCTAGGCCGCGGCCAGGCCTTTCCGCTGGCGCTGGAAGGGGCGCTGAAGCTGAAGGAGATCAGCTACATCCATGCGGAAGGCTACGCGGCGGGAGAGCTGAAGCACGGCCCGATCGCCCTGGTGGACGAGGCGACGCCGGTGATCGTCATCGCCCCGTCGGACGCCCTCTTCGAGAAGACGGTCTCCAACATGCAGGAGGTCTCCGCGCGCGGCGGTCCGATCGTGCTGATCACCGACGCGGAAGGCGCACGCCACGCCGCGGGCTCCATGCGCACCCTGCTGGCCCCGGCCTGCGACCCGCTGGTGGCGCCGTTGGTGTTCGCTCCGGCGATCCAGCTGCTGGCCTATCATGTCGGCGTGCTGAAGGGGCTGGACGTGGACCAGCCGCGCAATCTGGCCAAGTCAGTCACGGTCGAGTAGCAGCCAGACCAACAAATCCCGGTGACAGCCGCGCCCGCCCGTACGACGGAGAGTCAATGAAACGCGTCCGCAAAGCCGTGCTGCCCGTGGCGGGTCTCGGCACCCGCATGCTGCCCGCCGCCAAGACCGTGCCCAAGGAGATGCTGACGGTGGTGGACCGGCCGCTGATCCACCACGTGCTGGCGGAGGCGCGGGCGGCGGGGATCGAGCACTTCGTCCTGGTCACCGGGCGCGGCAAGGGCGCCATGGAGGACTATTTCGACCACCACGTGGAGCTGGAAGCCACCCTCGCGGCCAAGAAGAAGACCGCCATCCTTGACGAGCTGATGGCCGACCTGCCCACCGCCGGCGAGATCAGCTACGTCCGCCAGATGGAGCCCAAGGGGCTGGGCCACGCCGTCTGGTGCGCCCGCGACATCATCGGCGACGAACCCTTCACTGTGCTGCTCCCCGACATGATCATGGACGCCGCGCCGACGGCCACCGCCCAGGCCATCGCCGCCTATGAGGAGACGGGCGGCGCCAATATCGTCGTGGTGGAACCCTGCCCCGCCGGGATGGCGCACCAGTACGGCGTCGTGGCGCTGGAGACCGGCGAAGGCCGGCTGAACCGGATGACCGGCATG
This sequence comes from uncultured Caulobacteraceae bacterium, assembly GCA_964247465.1. Lineage (GTDB taxonomy): Bacteria > Pseudomonadota > Alphaproteobacteria > Caulobacterales > Caulobacteraceae > CAHJWH01. Next base: position 19,724 of record CAXTUT010000008.1, read on the forward strand.
GTGGAGAAGCCCGCTCCAGGGACCGAGCCGTCCAACCTGTTCATCTCCGGCCGCTACGTGCTGGACCCGGAGATCTTTGCGGTGCTGGAGACAGTGGAGCGCGGCGCGGGCGGGGAAATCCAACTCACCGACGCCATGGCGAAGCTGATGGCGGACCAGCCGTTCTACGCCCTGGAGTACGAGGGGACGACCTACGACTGCGGCGACAGGATCGGCTGGCTGCGCGCCAACGTCGCCCTGGCGTTGAAACGGCCGGACATGCGAGACGCCGCACGCGCAGCGCTCATGCCGCTGTTCTGAGCCTTGCCCGTCGACGGGAAGGGTGAGTGGGTCTTGCGGAGCCACCGCCGACCCTTGCCGCCATGCTGTGGACGCTTTAGGCAGACGGGCCGGTCGCGGAACGATCGACCGCTTTCCGAGCCGCACCCTTCATGACCGCAACGCCCGAAACTTCCGCCGCGAACGCGGCCTCGGGTGAGCCGAAGGAGCCCTCCGGCGTGCCCTACACCAAATCCGCCAAGACCGGGGGCGCCGCCAACGAGCTGATCGAGCTCGTGAAGACCATCGTCTACGCCCTGCTCATCGCCTTCCTGCTCCGCGTGGTGCTGTTCCAGCCCTTCACCATCCCCTCGGAGTCGATGGAGCCGACCCTGCTGAAGGGCGACTACATCATCGTGTCTAAATTCGCCTACGGCTGGAGCCGCCATTCCATCCCGTTCAGCCCGCGTATCGGCCATGGCCGCTTCCTCGGTCGCCAGCCTAAGCGCGGCGACATCATCGTGTTCAAACTGCCTCGCAACACCGCTCAAGACTACATCAAGCGGCTCATGGGGCTGCCCGGGGACCGGCTGCAGGTCATCCACGGCCAGCTGTCGATCAATGGCGTGCCTGTGCCGCGCACGCCTGCCGAGCCCGGCGTCGAGCAGACCAGCTATGGCGCGACCTTTCCCGTGGCGCGCTTCAGGAACACGCTGCCCAGCGGCAAGAGCTTCGTCACAAACAGCTATGGACCGGACGGACAGGCCGACAATACCGGCGTCTATGTGGTGCCCAAAAACTGTTACTTCATGATGGGCGACAACCGCGACGACTCGCTGGACAGCCGCTTCGATCCCGGCGATGTCGACGCGAGCGAGGCCTCCTGCCCCTGGAACCGCGACGTGGACCGCTTCATCTCCCAGGATCTCGGCGTAGGATTCGTACCCTTTGAGGACCTGGAGGGGCGCGCCGACATCATCCTCTTCTCCTGGCGGCCGGGCGTGTCGCTCTTCAAACCCTGGACTTGGATCACGGAGGCCCGCTGGGGCCGCTTCTTCCACCTGCTGGGCTGATGGCGCATGTGGACAGGCGCGTGGCGGCCGTGGAGGCCCTGCAGGTGCGCCTGGGATGGAGCTTTCGCGATCGGGCCCTGCTCGAACAGGCTCTGACCCACGGCAGCGTCGGCGACCGTACGCCGGGCGCGGCCAACAACGAACGGCTGGAGTTCCTCGGCGACCGCGTGCTGGGCTTATTGATCGCCGAACGTCTGTACGACGATGCCCCGTCAGCGCCCGAAGGCGAGCTGGCCATCCGTCTGAACGCGCTGGTCAGCCGCACCGCCTGCGCGCGGGTCGCGCGTCGGGCCGAGTTCGGGCCGGCGCTGCGGCTCGGCGGGAGCGAGAGCCAGGCTGGCGGGCGCGACAAGGACGTGATCCTGGCGGACGCCTGTGAGGCGGTCCTGGCCGCCGTCTACCGCGACGGCGGGCTGGAAGCGGCGCGCGCCGTCGTGAACACGCTCTGGGGCGAGGACATCTCCGACTTCGATCCCGCCCGGCTGAAGGACGTAAAGACCCGCCTGCAGGAGTGGGCCCATGCCCGCGGCTGCAGCCCCGCGTACGAGGTCAGCAGCCGCACCGGCCCCCAGCACGCCTCGCGCTTCATCGTGGAGGTCAGGGTCCAAGGCGTCGAGCCGGCTACGGGCGAGGCCTCTTCGCGCCAAGGCGCCGAGAAGGCCGCCGCCGCCGCCATGCTGGAAAGTCAGGGCTTGGCGTGAGGATCTTAGCGGGTGAGCCATGACCACTGCTGAAGCGTCTCCCACCCGCGCCGGCTTCGCCGCCATCCTCGGCGCGCCCAACGCCGGCAAATCCACACTGGTGAACCGACTCGTGGGGGCCAAGGTCTCCATCGTCACCCAGAAGGTGCAGACCACGCGGTTTCCCGTCCGCGGCGTCGCCATGGAGGGCACCAGCCAGATCGTGCTGGTGGACACGCCGGGCGTGTTCACGCCACGCCGCCGGCTGGACCGCGCCATGGTGCGAAGCGCCTGGGCCGGCGCCCAGGACGCCGACATCGTGGTGCACCTGATCGACGTGGAGGGCGAGCTTGGATCCACCGGCGGCTCCGCCACGGCCGCCCAGCACCGATCGGTGCAGGACACGGCCACCATCACCACAGGGCTGAAGGCCGCTGGCCGTCAGGCGATCCTGGCGCTGAACAAGATCGACCTGGTCAAGCGCGACCAGCTTCTCGGCCTGTCGGAGCGGCTGTTCGCCGAGGGGGTCTACAGCGAGGCGTTCATGGTCTCCGCCCACAACGGCTCCGGCGTGGACGACCTGAAGCGCCGCCTAGCCGCGCTGATGCCGGAAAGCCCGTGGCTCTACCCCGCCGACCAAACCGCAGACCTGCCCGTGCGCCTGCTCGCCGCCGAGATCACCCGCGAAAAGCTGTATCTGCGCCTGCACGAGGAGCTGCCTTATGCGGCGTCGGTGGAGACCACCGCCTTCGAGGACAAGGCCGACGGCTCCGCCCGGATCGAACAGACCATCTACGTCGAGCGCGAGGGCCAGCGCCCGATCGTGCTGGGCCAGGGCGGCCAGACCCTGAAGTGGATCGGCCAGAAGAGCCGCGAGGAGCTGCGCGAGATCCTGGACCGGCCCGTGCACCTGTTCCTGCACGTGAAGGTCGATCCCCGCTGGGCCGACGAACGCGCGCTCTACCGAGACACCGGGCTGGAGTTCGACGCCTGAAGCCCCGGCGTCCTTTACGGCTTGAAATGGGGCGCTCGACAGCGCCATCCTGGGTGTCGGAAGGAGATGCCGCGATGGCGAACATCTCGTCGGATTACAAGGTGATCTGCCACCGGTGCCACAGGCCGGCGCAGAGGCTGGAGAGTTGGCTCGAACGTCGCCGCCTGCGCACCGTCTCCACCGCTGAGCGAGGCGTCGCCTACTCCCACCGCATCGTCGAGCACCTCGTCTGTCCGGCCTGTTACGCGGACGTGCGGGATGGCCGTCCGGCGGTGATGCACAACGGCTACCGCATCATCGGGCTGGCGGTCGCGGGCGCCCTCCTGGTCGCCGCCAGCCTGCCCTCCGTGATGCCCAGCGTGATCGCCGCCTTCTGGCGCAATGGCGCGGCGCCCAGCGGATGGCGCGAGCACCGCACGGAAGGCCGCTCCAGCTTCCTGCAGGGTCGGTTTTGAGGTCAAGGTTTGGGCGGGGCGTCCATCCGGTCTGCGGCCGCGCGGCGGACGAGCGCGAGCGCCGCTGAGCATGGAGTGGTGCGATCCGGCCTTCGTCCTGTCCGCGCGCGCGCATGGCGAGACCGGCGCCGTGGTCGAGCTGCTGACCGAGACGCGTGGCCGCATGGCCGCCCATGTGGCGGGCGGCGCCTCGCGACGGATGCGCGCCTACCTGCAGCCCGGCTCGCGGGTCATGGCCACCTATCGCGCGCGCACAGCGGACAACCTCGGCTCCGCGCGCCTGGAACCGTTCGGAGAGGGTCCGTCCGCTCTGTTCGACGACGCGCTCGCGCTCGCCGGCCTGTCGTCCGCCGCCGCGACCGTGCAGGGCGCCCTGCCCGAACGCGAACCGCACCCTGGCGCCTACTTGGCGTTCGAGGCCTTCGCCGGATCACTGTGCGCGCCCGAGGTCTGGCCGGCCATCTACGTGCGCCTTGAGGCCGGCCTGCTGGAAGAGCTCGGCTTCGGGCTGGACCTGACCCGCTGCGCGGCGACAGGCGGTCTCGACGACCTGGTCTACGTCAGTCCTCGCACTGGCCGCGCCGTCTCCCGCGGCGCCGGCGAGCCCTACCGCGAGCGCCTGCTTCGTCTGCCGCCCTTCATGCTGTCGTCCCAGGGCGGGCTGGACGCAGGCGACGTCGGCGATGGCCTGGCGATCACCGGACACTTCCTGGAACAGTTCGTCTTCGGGCCGCTCAACCGACCTACCCCGCCCGCACGCGTGTGGCTGATCGAGAAGCTGAGCCATGCTGGCAGGCTTTAGGAAAGCGCCCGCATCGCAGGTCGTCCTCCGCACGAGGAGCGCTGGAAAGCGGCGATCTTCCTCGCGGGTCCGCCATCGCTCACCCGTCCTCATCCTGAGGAGCCTTGGAAGAGGGCGTCTCGAAGGACTCAGGCCCCCGCCGCTCGCGAAGTCTTAACGGCTGGTCAGGCCTTCTGCCGACCCGCCGCAAAGGGATGAGGGCGAGCATGGACGGGCGGCTCCGTAACGCCGACGGCTGGGTGACTTCGGCGCGCATCCGCGGCTATCCACGCATGCTGCTGGCGATCTATGCGGTAGCCCTGATCGCACTGGTCGCTTCGCTGCGGCATGGATTGGACCCGTCAGGCCACCCGCTGGGCGCGGACTTCATCATCTTCTATGGTGCGTCCAGTCTGGCGTTGAAGGGGCATGCGGCGCTGGCCTACGTTCCGGCCACCCTGCTCGTCGCCGAACGGGGCGCGGTGGCGGCCAGCCGGGGCGTCTACCTGTGGTGCTATCCGCCAAGCTTTCAGCTCGCCATCGCGCCGCTCGCCCTGCTGCCGTACCGCGCCGCGCTCGGCGCGTGGCTGGCGGTCACGGGCGGGCTCTATCTGGCGACGGTGAGACTGATCAGCCCCACGCGCGCAGCCCTGCTGCTCGCCCTGGCCTTCCCGGCCGCCTTCCTGAACCTGGTGCAGGGCCAGACCGGCTTCCTCACCGCGGCGCTGCTCGGCGGCGGCCTGCTGCTCAGCGAGCGGCGCCCGGTCGTCGCCGGCGCGATCCTGGGCCTGCTGATCTACAAGCCGCACTTCGGCGTGCTGGTCCCGCTGGCGCTCGTGGCCGGCGGACGCTGGCGCACGCTCTGCGCCATGGCGGCGTCGGCCGCAGCTCTGGCCGCAGCATCGGCCTGGGCGTTCGGGCTCGACGCCTGGCTGCAGTTCGTCCGCACCGTGCCGCTGGTGTCGCGCAACCTGTCGAGCGGCCTGCTGCCCCTGGCCAAGGACCCGAGCCTGTTTGCAGGCCTGCGCCAGCTCGGCGTTCCCGCGACGCTGGCGCTGGGCGCTAACGCAGCGGTCGCCCTGCCTGTCGTCGTCCTGACGCTGAAAGCTTGGCGTGACCGCCTCCCTCTGCCGCTGCTGGCCGCCCTGACGGTCACCGCGGCCCTGATCGCTTCGCCCTACGCCTTCGACTACGACTTGGTCGCCTTATGCATCCCCTTAGGAGTGCTGGCGGAACATATGAGACGCCACCCCGCCACCCCGCCCGGGACGCGGGCGCTGGTCGCCGCCGGCTTCGTCTCCACCTTCGTGCTGGAGCCGCTGTCGCTGTTCGCCCATCTGCAGCTCACGCCGATCCTCCTGTTGACCGTTTTCGCCGCCTGCTGGGCGGCCGCCTATGAGGGTGCGCCCGAGCGCCGGTCGCTGCGTCACTCGGGAGGAACGGCGCTGCTGCTGGCGGGTTGACCCTTCGACATCAACGGAGGTTTCGCCATGCCCGAAGACGACCCTAAACAGGACGGCTCCCAGCCCGGGGTGCTCGGCGACGGCACCGAGGAGCAGAACCTCGGCCAGCCCGGCGACCCCAAGGCCCGCATCACCGAGGACGAGGTGAACGAAGCCTTCAAGGACGACAAAAAGACGAGTTGAGCGAACATCATCCTCCCGCTTCGCGGGGGAGGATAATGCCGCCACCCTCCCCCCGACTCGCCCGATCCGCTAACTAGGCGGAATGTCGA
>CAXTUT010000009.1:0-23907 GCA_964247465.1 uncultured Caulobacteraceae bacterium
GGAGTGGCAGGGCACCGACCCCACCACCGGCTTCCAGCTGGTCAGGACGGCGGACAGGCGAACCCTGCGGATCGCCGATCTGGTGGACGACGACAGCGCCAAGCGGGATCGGGTCTCCGCCGCGCTGAAGGACCCGGCGCAGAAGGACAACCGCGATCATGTCGACATCATCATCGCCCTCGGCATGGCGAAGGAGGGCTTCGACTGGATCTGGTGCGAGCATGCGCTGACCGTCGGCTATCGCGCCAGCCTCACCGAGATCGTGCAGATCATCGGCCGCGCCACCCGCGACGCGCCGGGCAAGACCCGCGCCCGGTTCACCAACCTGATCGCCGCTGTCGATGCCTCGGACGAAGCCGTCCGCGAGGCCGTCAACGACACGCTGAAGGCCATCGCGGCCAGCCTGCTGATGGAACAGGTGCTGGCGCCCCGCTTCGAGTTCAAGCCCAAGAACCCGACCACCAACGCCGCCACGCCCGGCTTCGAGTATGGCGAGGGCGGCTATGATCCGGCGAAGTGCAATGTCGGCTTCCACGAGGAGCGCGGCGTCTTCGAGATCGAGATCAAGGGCCTGGCCGCGCCCAAGAGCCCGGAAGCGGCGCGCATCTGCCGCGAGGACCTGAACGAGGTGATCGCCACATTCGTGCAGGACAAGCCGTCGATCGAGCGCGGCCTGTTCGATGAGGAGCTTGTGCCCGAGGAGCTGACGCAGGTTCGCCTGGGCAAGATCATCAAGGACAAGTTCCCAGAGCTCGACGCGGAGGACCAGGAGGCGGTGCGCCAGCACGCCATCGCCGCCCTCACGCTGACGCAGCAGGCGAAGAAGATCGCGTCCGGCGGGGAGGGGGATGAGCCGACCCGCAACACTGCGCTGGTCGAAGGCGTGCGCAAGTTCGCCATGGACGTCCGCGAACTCGACATCGACCTGATCGACCGGATCAACCCGTTCGGCGAAGCCTATGCCATTCTCGCCAAGACCATGAGCGAGGACAGCCTGAAGCAGGTCGCTGCGGCGATTGCCGCCAAGCGCACCGCTCTCACGCCGGAGGAAGCGAAGGAGCTTGCCCAGCGCGCCGTGCGGTTCAAGCGAGAGCGCGGGCGGTTGCCGTCGATCAGCTCGACCGACGCGTGGGAAAAGCGGATGGCGGAGGGCGCGGCTGCTTTCGTGCGGTTCAAGGACGAGGGTCGCTATGAGTGACCTCGACCTCGATGAGCTGCGCGACGAACTCGCCGAGTTCGCTCAGCCGACCAAGCAGGTCGGGCGCTCCCCACGCGAGGAGCGGATCATCGCGGGCTTCGAGGAAATCGAGCGCTTCGTGGAGCAGCACGGCCGGGCTCCCCAGCATGGCGAGGACCGTGACATCTTCGAGCGGCTCTACGCGGTGCGCCTCGACCGGCTGCGCGGGCAAGAGGACTGCCGCATGCTGCTGACGCCTCTCGACCATCAGGGCTTACTGGACACCGGCGACCACGCCATCCCTTCACCGGCTGACGATTTGGACATCGACGATCTTGCGGCCGAGCTGGAAGGGGCGGCGGGGGAATCAAGCATCACCCAACTCCGCCACGTACGTACTAGCGCGGACAAGCGCGTTGCGGACGAGATCGCCGAGCGGAACAAGTGCGAGGACTTCGACCGTTTCGAGCCGCTCTTTGCCGAGGCTCAGCGTGACCTCGACGCTGGTATCAGGACGACCCGGCCATTCGTCCGCGATGCTGGATTTTTGAAGGCCGACATCACGGAAGGGCAGTTCTTCATCCTGGGCGGCCAAGTCGCCTATGTGGCGGAGGTGGGAGAGACCTTCCGCGCGCCGAACGGGGAGACCGACGCCCGCCTGCGCGTCATCTATTCGAACGGGACGGAGAGCAACCTGCTCCGCCGCTCGCTCCAGAGAGCCCTTTACAAGGACGAGGCTGGCCGCAGGATCACCGAGCCGACCGCAGGCCCGCTGTTCGCGGAGGACAGCGACGACGACGATCAGGCGAGCGGCACGATCTACGTGCTGCGCAGTAGATCCGAGCACCCTCTCGTGGCCGCCAACCGCGAGGTTCTGCACAAGATCGGCGTGACCGGTGGCGATGTTTCTCGACGCATCGGTGCGGCCAAGCTCGACCCGACTTTCCTCATGGCGGATGTCGAGGTCGTAGCGACCTACAGACTCTTCAACGTCAACCGCGCCAGACTGGAGAACCTGATCCATCGCGTCTTCGACCCGGCCCGGCTCAACATCGAGGTCAAAGACAGGTTCGGCAACCCCGTCGTGCCACAGGAATGGTTCCTAGTACCGCTGTTCGCGATCGACGAGGCCGTCGCCAAGATCAAGGACGGAACCATCACCGAATTCGGATACGACCCATCCACGGCGCGCCTAACGAATATCTAGGTCCTGACGGAGCCTGGTGGAAAGCGGAACGGCCGCTTTGGAGCACTGATCTGAGGTAAGCTGACGTTCGTTGTCCCGCTTCGGTGGACGCGTATGTTCGCGCTGCGACTATATTGTAAACGCGGATGACTGAATCCTATCGCGCGGCACTGACCTCTACGCTGACCTTCATAATATCGTGCAGCGAAACCGCGCCGGGAACGGCTTTGGTGGCGTCGAACAGAGCGAGATTTATGCCCGTACTCACCGAGCTGCGGTAGACCACGCCGTCATAACCGACCTTCTTGATGAACTCGCACAGATATTGGCTCGGGACATAGTCGATCGCAGCCCCGCTCGGCAGGACCGGGCGGGTGAGCTCCTCGCCGAGCCGCTCGAGGAACGCGATGTCGGCGCGTAACTGCCCGATCGCCGTCGCATCAGCTAGCAGAAAGGGCGAGACTAGACCGCGCGGGTTGCGCAGATCGACAGCGTTCAGGGGTGCCGGGACGGTGAAATCGGCGACGCAGGCGACCTCACCGGTATGCGGTCGGACCTCGGCCGCAGCGGTAGCTGGCAGCGACCCGAGATAAAGATAGGGGATACCGGCTGGGTTTGCCCGGCCGTGGGTCGCCTTGCGCTTCGGCGGCGCACCCATCTCATCGATCGGGAATGGATCGTCGCGATCAAGGATCCGCGCGCGGTACCAGGTCGTCGGCATATCGTCGGCCGGCAGATGGCCGAGCAGTTCGCGCAGGCGGTCGGTGTCGAGCACCTCGTCGAGGAAGTAGCGGTTCTTCCACATTAGCTCGTCGCGCAGTGTCTCCCAGCGCGCGAGCGCCTCGCTGTGATAACGCGCCGATGGCGATACGATCTTCCGCACCATATCGCCATCATCGAGTATGTCGCCGAGGAGCTCCTTGGCATGGGCGACGTCCATCGCCGCATGGTTGAACAGGTCCCAGTCCGCCTTGAGCCAGTCGACTAGCGTTTTGCCGGCGGCGTCGGGCTCATAGACGCTGATCAGGAGCTCGAAGAGGTCGCGCAGCGCGGTCGGCTCTACCAGCGGAACGCCGGCGGTGCCACAATAGCCACAGTCGCCGTCAATGGCGCTGAGGGTGGGTATGATGTCCCGGCGCAGGCCGCGGTCCCCGAAGCAGGCGTGGCAGCACAGCTTGGCCATCGGATCAGGACAGGAAGTCCGCCAGTGTCTCGATATGGTGGTTCATCGACAGCTTCTTCACATAGCCCAGGCCGGGGAAGTGGCCCTTCGAGTGAAGGTCACGAAACTCTTTGATTGCGCTGCTCTCGAGAAGGTTGGATTGGCCGCTGTCGAGCTTTTTGATGAGCTTTTCCAGCGCCTGTGCGAATTTACCGGCAGGATCGGTAGGCGTGTCCTTAGTTGTCGAAACGAAGTGATAGATGTACATCACCTCGTCTTTGTATGGATCGATGAAGGTCAGGTGGATCGCAACGGCATAAGCCGGGCCGCCGCCCTCGGTATAATCGTCGCCGACGATCAGGAAGTCCCCGAACCCGTCCATGTCCTCCTCTTCATAGGTGACGTGGAGGTCAGAGAAGAGCTCGACGGGCGGGTGATCGGCATTGCGGCGGCGCTCGAACCCGTCGCGTAGTAGGACGCGCTTAGCGGCTCCTTTGAAGTGCTTGCGGTAGAGCTTGTGACAGTGCTTCTCGAAAAAGACATGGCTCGTATCCTTCAGACCGTCGCCAAGCTTCTCGGCGAGCATTTTCGCCTCGGTGAAGCCGGCATGGATGAAGGTCGGGTTGTGCGCCTTATGTTTTTGATAGCAGGCCAGTGCCCCGGCCGTGTCCATATCGTTCCGAAGGAGAATGCCGGCGGTAATGCGCCCCTTGTCCAGGAAGCCCTTTTCGAGCAGCGTCGAGATGCTGACGCCATCTTCAGCATGATCGCCGTGGAACGGGTTGACGATGACGATCGCTTGGCCTTCGGCTTTGCATATCTCTGTCAGCGCGCGCTCGAGACCTTTGAGCGCCTCGCGGACGGGCTCGATGATGGGAACGAAGCCGCCCTTCGCCATCAACGGCGCCATTTCACGGATCGTGATCAGCTCGAACTGCTTGCCCCGGAAGTAAGGGTGATACATTCGAGGATCAGATCCAGGCCATCGCAGCGCCGAGCGGCGTCGATACAGCCTCGACGATCCGATCATGGTCGGCGCGCCGGACCTGAATCGAGAGTGCAGCGGCGTGGAGCGAGCGCGGGAGATGTTCGACCAGATCCCGCAGCGGCGCGAGGTCGCGCGTGCGCTTCAGGGTTTTCACCATCGCCGCATGAACGGCCGTCGGATCAAGATCCTCGAACAGGCCGCGCATCACCGCATGGCGCTGTGTATTGGGCACGTCCGGAATCCCGATCTTGAGGCTCTTGAGGATCACGGCCGCCTCGGCCGAGCGAAGTGAGTCGAATACGGTCGCCGGGTGGATGCGATCGGGGCGATCCTCGGCCTCGCGAACCGTCGAGATGCGGTAGCGCGCGGCGAGCATCATCACGCCGACATCGTCGGGTACCGTCTCGAGCACACCTGTCACATGGCCTTCGCTCGCGATCACATAGATCTTGGCGAAGACCCGTTTGTAATTCTGGACCTGGTTAGCGAGACGCGCGAGCGAGTCCCGTTCGGACTTGATCTCGTATACAGTTGCGGTGCCGTTCAGGATCGCGAGGTCGGCCTTGCAGGCGCCCGCGCGAAACTCGGTCAGCATACAGGCGGTGCTGAGCGAGTGGGTCCCCATCAGGACGTTATGGGTGAGGGCCGAGCGATAGACATATTCATCGCGCCGGCCTGCGGTCTTCAGCACGTCGAACGCAGCATCGAACGCTTGGCCAACGGTCGCGTCTCCCGCGCACCGACCATCAATCTCGGTCAGTCCGAGCAGACGGGCGAAGAGCGGCGAGCGACCCTTCCTAGCCATCTCGCGAAAGACGGCCGACGAGAAAAGGCGCGTCATCGCCGAAAGCTGTGTCGAACTTGGTGCCACCGTCCCTCCGCGACGCCCGAGATATGCTCCAGTGACGCCGTTGATCGCTCTATCCGATTATGCCCGCGGGGGGAAACGGGTACTATCGAAACGACCGGGGGAGTTGGATTTCAGGGGGCAGGTAGCACGCATGCGCCTGGATCTCGGCGGCCCCGCAGGAAAATGTGGCTGGTCTCCGGAAAGAGACCAAAACGCGTTTGCACGTCCGCGATGGGATCGACGCTCTTATCCCACGGGGAACTGCCGCCTCAGTGGCACAAGCAGATCCTCGACGAGCCGTGCGCGGTCGACCCTAAGCGCCGCTCGCCGCACAACCTTGACCACGGGGCCGCGGTCACGCGCGCCCATGCCCATGCTGACCGAGCCGGGGCTGGCGTCATTCTGCGCCCGGGTGCGCCAGGCACGATGCTCGGCGCCGGCCACCCGCGCGGCGACGCCGAGATGAGTGATGCGTTCGGTCGCGTCGATCCGGTCGAGCACGGCCTCGGCGAAGCCCAGCGCCGTGGCAAGGCGCTGCTGGACCGCCTCCTGGATTACCACCATCGTCGCGCCGAGGTCTATGCCGCGGGCGTTACGCCGAACCGGCTCGTCGAGCGGCTGCCGGATGACGATAGAGCCGTCCTCGGCGAGGCTCAGCGCAGCGCCGCGCTCCTGCGCCATCGACAGCACGCCGCCGTCGAGTCGGCGCTGGTTGCCGAGTTCGGAGGAAAACAGCCGGTCGGGGCCGAACAGCGCGGCTTGGAGAAGGTGGTCGGCGAGCGCCGGTGCCTCGATCTCGAACGGTCGCAGAACCTGCTGGCGGGGACCGGCCGCGACGACCAGATCGACAGTGGCAGGGACGACCATGTTGCGGCTGTCGGCTGGGAGCGCCGACGACGCGCGGGCGGCGAGTTCGTCGGGATCGGCGCTGCCGACCGCCTCGTTGAGGGCCACGTCGTGCAGCGCCCGGATTATCCCGGCCCGCAGCTCTTCGGCGTCGGCGAAACCACCGCGGAACAGGCCGCCCTCCCAACCCTGGACTTCGGCAATGAAGTCGGCCTGCCGGGGCTCGGGCGCGACGCCGTGCTGGACGAAGGCGAGCACCTGCTTTGTTCCGCGTGCCTCGCGATACTCCTCGTGGGTGGCGGACAGGCCCGAGCCCGGCTGCACCGGCCCGTAGCCCTCGCCGAGCACCAGCACGACGATGTCGGACTGGCGGACGCCCTGGAGGCAGGCCACCTGCGGTGAGCTCGGCATGGCGCCGAAGTCCTCGGCCATGACCGGCGTGTGCCGCAGCGTCTCGACGGCACGACGGGCGGCGGCGCGGAACGGGCCGAAGCCGGAAATGAGAGAGCTGATGAAGATCTTCATGCGACCGTGATACGCGGCCCTGCGGCGATCGGAAACATATCGTCGCCCGCTCGACCGTTAGCAGTCTGCCTGGGCCCGTCGGCTGAACGGGTTTGGCGGCCTTTTCCGCGGCCTTTCGCGCCTCGCTCTTCTTCTTGACCGTCTTAGTATCAAGGCCGCGGCGGGTCAGGTCGATTCCGACGACGGCGAGATCCTCGACATTGGGATATTGGCTCGCGAGCACCGCCCAATGTTGGCGCAGCGCCGCGAGCAGCTCCTCAAAACTCTCGGCACGGCCGCCAGCCGGCAGATCCCAGCCCTGCTTGATGCCGACATAGACGAGCAGGAAAATGCCCCGGCTCGACCGCGCGTCGCGCAGATAATCGCCGCCGAGCTGGACTTCCATCCGCTCGAACAGTTGCGGGCCAGTGCAATTGTCGGCGACCTTAAGCTCGACCGGGACCGGCGCGTCGAACCCTGCGCCGCGGAACCGCAGATCGGGCCGCTTGGCATCGGCCAACTCCTCTTCGGGCGGGATGCTGTAGCGGCCCCCGGCGCGGTCGCGCAGCCAACCGCCGATGAACTTGCGAAATTCGGTCTCCTGGTCGGTCCCCTGCAGAATCGAGGCGATGCTCTCGTCGCCATGCTCGAGATCGTGCTTCAGCGCTTCGAGCCGCTCCACGCCGAAATACCAGAGCTCGCGATGATTGGTCGGCGTTGCGACGCGCGCGTCGTTGAATTCTTTGACCTGGCCCGGATCCCACGGCGCCAAGTCGGCATCGAGGCTCGCCTTCGTCTTGGCGTGGAACCCCATCCACGGCCGCGACTTCACCGCCCGGTGTGCGCGCTCCATTTCCATCAGCGCGAGATAAGCTTCCTTGCCCGGCGTCTCGCGGATGAAGGTGAAAAGCGCGTTGCGCGCATCCTGGGCATCGTCGCGCAGGCCCGGCGAATAGACGCCGCCACCGGAGCGCTCGATATCGTCTTCCTCGCGGATATATTTAGCCATCAGCAGGTAGAGCGTCTTCATATGCTCGACGGTGCGATAGGCGAGCCGCGCGCGGCCCTCTTGCTGGCGGCCGCCGAGCAGCGCGACGACGAAGCGCAGTGCCAGGTTGGTCTGTTCGGCGGAATCGTTCAGCGCGGCAAGGCGCGCCGCGACGGCGGGGATCGCAGCGTCGGGGTCGACACCGGCCCAGGTCGCATACCAGGTCGGGGTGAAGTCCCGATCATATTTCGCCGCCGCCTTGCGCGCGGCGATCTTGGCGATGTCCGCGTCCGGCACCGACGAGCCCTGCACGATCGACAGGAGATAGCCGAGGTTACGCCGATTGATGCGCTTGGTGCGCAAGGCGGGCAGCAGCGCCGGGGCGATCTGATCGCGCGCGAACGCGCCATGCCAGGCCATGTCGTACAGGACGTAATGGCTCTCGCCGTCGGCCTGCTCGACCTTGAGCTCGTGCTGGATCTCGGTCAGCAGCACGTCGCCGACCGCGTCGGGAAACGCGGCATACAGGTCCGGCAACCAATCCGGGAAGCCATTCAGCTCGGCGAGCCCGTAGCGCGCCGCCTGCGCCGCTTCGGCCGGCGTCAGGGTCTTGTGCCACTCCTCCGCCTCGCGCGCCTCGATCGCGATCCCGGTCAGGCCGAAGATGACCGTATAGGGCGTCTGATTCGTTGACGCGCCCCGCGATTGGGTTTTCGGTTTGAACTCGCGCCAGAAGCGCACCGCGGCGTCGCGAAAGGCGGTCGCCACCGGCTCGCCATAGGTGTCGACCAACGAACGCCAGTTGCCATCGGTCCAGTGGTTGTGATCGTCCCGCCCCGTCGACCGCATCTGCTCCATCAGATAGGCTTGGTCCTGCGTGAGGATAGCCGGCTTGCCCGGATCCCGAATTTGGTCGACTCGCTCGGCGAGAAGCATCTTGTCGCGCTCGAGCTGTTTCTCCCGAGCGGCGACAATCCGTGCATCACGCTGTTTCCACTGCGCCTCCTGCTTGCGAAACTTCGCGAGCTCGCCGGCGGGCGGATGGAGAACCGATTCCAGCTTCTCGCGCAGCGCCTCGTCCTTGACCGCCAGACGCTTCAGCCGTTCGCGCCATTTGCGCGGTCGCTTGCCGGCAACAAAGAGACCGAAGGCGAGGGTTAGCGCGACGAGGCGGTCGTCGAGCAGCGGCCGCGCCTCGATGTCGGCCGCGATCGCATCGAAGCTGTCCGGCCCGAAGGCCCAGTAGCGACCGAAGATCGAGACATGCCACCAGTCGACGAGGCGCTGGTCTTTCTTGGCCTCGCGCCACGCCCGCTCCTGTTTGACCGAGTGCCAGAACAGCGCATGGTTGAGCTCCGCCCATCCTTGCACGAGGTCGGGCAGATCTTTCCGGATCTCCTCGAAATGGCTGCGACCATAATCGCTGGCGATCGGGAGCAGCCGGAGCGCGGACAGCGTCGACGGCGCAAACGCTGCCGGATCGCGCGCCTCAATCAGACGCACGGCGACGCGCGCAGCGGTCGCGGCGAGCCATCCATAGGCTTTCGAAATCTCGCAATGCCGCTCCTCAAGCACGGGTTCGCGCAGCAGAAGCGCGACCAGGCCTTCCATCGGCCCGCCGAGCAGAGCGATCGGCAGCTCGTCGACCAGATGACCGAGGGGATCGGCCAAAGGATCGACCTGATGTTCGTTCTTTCGCGCGGTCGCCTCGAGCGCCTGCAACAGCCAGCCGATCGCCGCCTCGTCATGGGGGAGATCGGCCAGCAACTCGCCGAGCCAGTCGCGCGACAGCCCCGACCCCTCCCTCAGGAAGGCGTTGCGGATGTCCGCTGCATCGGCGGGCGTGCCGATCGCGAACACCGCGCGGATCGCGGCGATGCGGGTATATTTAGCGCGGGACGTGAGCGCGAAGTGCTTGGCCTTGGCGGCGAGCGGGTCGATCCCGCCCTGATAGACCATGCGCAGCAGGAACCAGGTAATGTCGTCGTTCGCTGCATATTGGTCGAGGAGCGCACCGATCTCCTCGGCGAGATCGGGATTAGCGAAGCGCTGGACCGCCTGATAGTCCATCATCGAGCGGCCATGGGCGGGCTGTGCGACCTGTTCACAGGTCTGTCGCAGGATTTGACGCCGCGTATCGAACGGCAGCTTCGCGGGGTCGCCGCCCTCGAACAGCACCTCTGGCGCGAGCGCCACGGCTCTGTCGAGGATCCGCCGATCGAGCGCCGCAAGCCAGGGCAGCACCGGCCGCATCGTCGGCACGATCACCTCGATGCCGTACTGCTTGCGGAAGAACAGCCCCTCGATCTTCGCGCGCGAGCCCTCGTCGACGAGCAGCGAATGAAGCCACTCGGCGGTCAGATATTCCCGCACCGAACGATGGTGGAACCGCTTCGTGCCATAGATGCCGGGATCGAAGATCGGCCGGGACAGCAGGATCGCGCAGTCCTGATCGTTCCAATTGGTGAGGACGTCCTTGATCGGCAGACCTAAGGCGTTCTTGTCCCCGTCGGGGACGCGGATGGCCGATTCCTGGCAGAGCGTGGTGGCCGCGGCGACGAGGCGGGCGCCTTCGCGAATACGATCGACCGCGATCGGCCGCGCGTCGGCTCGGTCCTGGTCCCGCTCCTCGAGACGCTTGGCGATGCTGCTCGTCATCAGGTCGAACCGAGAGCCGATCCGCTGGTGATCGTTCCAGAACTCGACGGTTTCGGCGAGATCGAGCGGCCTGGTCGTGAACGACCACGCCTCGGCGCGCTCCACGGCCTTGGTAAAGGCCTTGATGTCGACCACGCCCTTGGCGACCGCGAAGGTCTCGATCTGGGGCCCGTGAAGATCCTCGAGCGTTACGATTCGGAACGGGACGTGCTTATTCTCGCGCTTTGCCGCGGCCTTAGCCGCGACCGCATATTCCCCCTGTGGGGCGGGCGTCTTACCGGGCGCCTTCGCCGGCGCATCCCAACGCAGATTGGTCCGGCACAAGAGGAGGTCGGTCGCGGGGCGCCACGCCTCGGTGCGACCCGTGATGACAATGTGCGTGCGCTGCAGGGCACGCTCGATGCGCCTGCCGATGCGGCGGATGGCGCGCTCGAAATCCTTGGGGTCGCGCAGGCGCGCCTCGTCCACGGAATCGAGGAAGAGCCAGCCTTGATCGCCCGATTTGAGCCAGGTCTCGAACTCCTCGACGTTCCCTTCCTCGAAGCTCGTCTCGAAATCATCGACGACATGCTCGATGCGCAGGAAGAAGGCCGGCTTGCCCTCGCCGCGTTGGCGACGACAGATGTGTCGGATCTCCTCGGTCTTTCCCGAACCGGCCTCGGCCAGCATGATGACGCGCGGCTCGGCCAAGAGATCCGCCCAGCGCGTCGAGGCCTCGCGCGCGAAAAGGCGCACCATCTTCGCCTCGTCACCATCCTCATCGGAGATGGCGAGGTCGCGAAAGGTACGATCCAGCTCGATGAAATCGTCGAGGTTCCCAGACATGGCCAGGATGTAGTCGTTACGGCCCTTAGCCGCACGGGGGATACCGCCAAAAGCGCGCGCCGAAATACTCTATCTCGGACGATCGAAATGGATCGGGGCCAGAAGCGCCAGCATCGTCCCCTTCTTGCGCTCCGACACTCCCGGAAGGGTCGCCAACTGACCGGCCGGTTATGCGGCCGGAAGCCGCCATACAGCGGTGCCGTAAGGAAAGGCAGATTTGTCCCCACTTCTCACCGTTCCACCTCATCGATGAGGCCGCCTGGAGTTCCGACCGGCTCACATTAACGAGCCTCCGAAGCTGGGATGCGGGCGCGGCGCGCTGAGCGCCCGCTTCTGGGTCATGCAAGCCCGGATCGTAGGGCATGCTCAGTGCCTCGATTGGAGCACCCTCATTGACCAAGCGTTGCGTCCCATGCATGCCACGACTCGGGCTACATAAAGTCAATGAAATCAATAGCGCAGATTCCTGACGGTAATCATGACGGTATCCTGATTTTCCTCTCGCGAAAAATGGAAGACGTTCAACATGTTAGCTAATCAGGAAACAATGGAGTGGGAGTGATCTGGCGCGTTCGCAGCCGGCTTCCGACAACGGGTCACCGCGGCGGCCAAGGCGCATCCGGGGCTGGCGCCGGGCGAGCGCGATGCGCAGATGCATGGCGGAGGTGGTTCGCCTGACACGATAGCCGCCCTGACAAGGAGATGCGCATGCCCTCGCCGTCCGCCGATCCCGTAGTGATCGCCGCCTATGCGCGCACGCCCATCGGCTCCTTCCAGGGCGTCTTCGCCGGTCAGAAGGCCACGGCGCTGGGCGCCGCGGCGGTGAAGGCGGCGCTGGAGCGCGCAGGGGTGGACCACGACAAGGTGGAGCAGATCTTGATGGGCTGCGTGCTGCCGCACGGTCTGGGCCAGGCCCCGGCGCGCCAGGCGGCGGTGGGCGCGGGCCTGCCAATGCATGTGGAGGCGACCACGGTTAACAAGATGTGCGGCTCGGGCATGCAGGCGGCGGCCATGGCCCACGACGCCCTGATCGCGGGCGCCGCCGACATCATCGTCGCGGGCGGAATGGAGAGCATGACGGGCGCGCCCTACCTGATGACCAAGCACCGGGGCGGAGCGCGCATCGGCCACGACGTCGTCTCCGACAGCATGTATCTGGACGGTCTGGAGGACGCCTACGAACCCGGCAAGCTGATGGGGGCCTTCGCCGAAGACTCCGCGCGCACCTACCAGTTCACCCGCCAGGCCCAAGACGCCTATGCGGTGGAGAGCCTGGCCCGCGCCCGCCGCGCCCAGGACAGCGGGGCCTTCGACCGCGAGATCACCCCCGTCGAGGTCGCCACCCGCAAGGGCGTGCAGCTGGTCTCGCGCGACGAGCAGCCCACCAAGGCCGATCCCGACAAGATCCCGACGCTCAAGCCCGCCTTCGCCAAGGACGGAACCATCACCGCGGCCAACGCCTCTTCCATCAGCGACGGCGCTGCGGCCCTGGTGATGACGCGCGAGAGCGTGGCCAGGCTGCTAGGCCTGCCCATCGTCGCCAAGGTGGTGGCCCATGCCGCCCACGCCCACGAACCCGGCCTGTTCACCACCGCGCCCGTTCCCGCCATCCGCAAGGTGCTGAAGAAGGCGGGCTGGGAGATCGGCGAGGTGGACCTGTGGGAGGTCAACGAGGCCTTCGCCGTGGTGGCCATGATCGCCATGCAGGAACTTGGCCTGGATCACGCCAAGGTAAACGTGAACGGCGGCGCCTGTGCGCTCGGTCACCCGATCGGCGCTTCGGGCGCGCGGGTGCTGTGCACCTTGCTGTCGGCGCTGGAGTCGCGAGGCGGGTCCAAAGGGATAGCGGCGCTCTGCATCGGCGGCGGCGAGGCCATCGCCATGGCCGTCGAACTCGCCTAGCCCAGGTCCGCCGTCGTGGCCGGCCTGGGGACGCGAAGCGTGGTGGCGCCCTGGCGGGAAGGCGCTGCGCAGGGGCGGTCGCCGCGTTGCGGCTCAGCCGCCCACCGTGACGATGTTGTCGTCGGCGTTGCGGTCTATGGCCTTGTTGTAAGGGTCCACGCCCGCGAACCGAGGCGCACGGTCGACGGTGAAGGTGAAGCTCTGCCGGCCGCTTCTCACCGGCAGGTGCTTGAACAGGATGACGTCGCGCGGGCCAAAATCGACCTTGCCCGGCTCCTTGTCGAAGAGGCCGACGTCGAACGGCTCGTCGAGGGGCGCCTCGGTCTCCTTGCCCTGTCCGTTGGCGTAGAGCTTCCTGGCGGAGACCTGCAAAGTGACGTCATAGCGGCCGTCGGGGCGCCGCTTCGACGATGCGTGCACGGCGCGTAGATCGTAGAGCGTGATCTTCTCGAACAGGTCGGTGATCAGCTGCTGGTGTTGCGGCCCCACCTCGGCGCGCAGGTCGGCGATGAAGTCCTTGCTGGCGGGATAGGGCGCACCCCTGAAGGCGTAATCGCGGATCAGGTGACGCAAGGCCCGGTTGACCGCGGCCTCGCCCGCCTCGTCCTGCAGCCGGTACATGACCAGCGAACCCTTGCGGTAGTGGATGTAGCCCTGGTCCTCCACCCGCTCCAGCGGCAGCTCCTCGACCGCCTCGCCGCCCCGGCTGCGCAGGTAGGTGTCAAGCTCGAACTTGAGGAATCTGCTGATCTGGTCGGGGCCGTAGAGGTGTTTCATGGCCATCAGCGCCGAATACTGGGCGAAGGTCTCGTCCAGCATGGTGTCGCCCTGCATGTCCGCGCCGACCACCTGGTGCGCCCACCACTGATGGCCGAGTTCGTGGGCGGTGACGTAGGTGACCATGTCGATCTTAGACGTGTCGCGGGCGTCCACCAGGAAGCCGATGCCTTCGGAATAGGGGATGGTGTTGGCGAAGGATTGAGCAAACTGGGCGTAGTCGGGAAACTCCAGAATGCGGACCTGGCGGAACTGGTAGGAGCTGAAGTTGGCTTGGTCGTAGTCTAGTCCCACCTCCAAGGCGTGGATCATCCGGTCGACGTTCCAGGGATGCTGGGGATCGTAGTAGACCGACAGCGCGATCCCCTTGTAAAAGACGGTCTTCACCGCATAGCGGGCCGACTGCAGGGAGAAGAAGTCCAGGATCGGCGCTTCGGTCTTGAACTCGGAGGTGTGGCGGTTCCCCGCGATATGGTCGGCTATGCGGTAGCCCGGCGCCATCGGCGTCTGGTCGGCTGAAGTGGAGACGGTGATATCGCTGTTCACCCAGTCCGCGCCGTGGGTGACGAAGTTGAAGCGGCGTGCGCTATCGTCCTCCAGCTTGGGCGGCCGCAGTTCAGGCGGCAGGTGGTACTTGCGCCGCTTGGCCCGGTCCTTCAGCAGGCCCGCGCGGTCCATGCCAATGAGCGGCGCCACGATGAAGCTGTCCAGAAAGCTGCCGTTGCGCACCACCAGCCCCGAGCCGGCCGCCGACGCGTCAAGCTTGTCGTCGCCGCTGTTGCGAAAGCCCTTGCGGCCGGTGCGGGTGGTGAAGGACAGCGAGCGCTTCTCGCCGGGCAGCAGCGGGCCGTCGAAGGCGAAGATGCGGTAGTTGAAGCGATCGTAGGTCTTGACCGGCCGCCCGCCCTCCACCGACAACGCCTGCACCTGGACGTCTGGGTCAAAGCGCACGTGCAAGGCGCGTATGGGCTGCGCCGTCTTGTTCTGGAACACGTAGACGCCGCGGGCCACCGCGTAGCGCTGGTCCGGATAGATGTCGACGTTAAGCTTCACGTCCGTGATCTTGGGCTGGAGGACGCGCTCGAAGGGCAGCAGCGCCTTCTCGTAATCGGCGGTGCGGCGGTCCTGGTCGAGCTGAGTACGGTAGGGATTCCAGACATTGGTGTTGACGTAGATGAAACCGCCGACGGCAGTGGCGGCGACCAGCGACAGACCCAGCATCGCGCCCGCGAGCCCGGCCAGGCGGCGGGGAAGGCGACGCAGGCGGGGGTGCAGGCTGGCGTCCGCGCCGCGCCGCCAAAGTGTCGCCGACAATACACAGAGCGCGAGCGCGATCAGGCTCCAATAGGCCTGGAACCAGTTCCGCGCGACCCCCGCGATCCCCTGATCGTTCATGTCCGACAGCGGCACGTCCGGAGAGCCGCCGTAGATGTACAGGTTGTGCTCGAAGCCGAGCTTGGGCAGCACGATGGTGGCCACGATGAACACCACCATCAGCCCCCAGCCGACGAACTTGTGCGGGACCAGCGTCTGCAGGAACACCGCCAGCACTGCGATAAGCGCGACGTTCACCGTCTCGGGCAGCAGATACCAGTCGATGTACTTGCCGAACTCGTAGTGCGGGAAGCCCCGCAGGGTCTGCACCACCATGGCTGTCAATACGCTGACCGCGAGCATGGCCAGCAGCACCAGGATGATGGCCACGATCTTGGGCGCGGCGAACACCCAGTCGGGCGTCGGCGTGGCGTCGACCAGCGCGTCGGTGTTGCGGTCGCGCTCGCGCCAGACCAGCTCGCCCGCATAGTAGATCGACACCACGAGCGGCAAGAAGGTGAAGCTGCCGCGCAGCACCTGGATCAGGACCCGGCTGACCGGGTAGAGGTTGTCGCCGTAGATACCGTCGGTGACGGTGAACCACGCCCCGGCCCCGCTGTTGAACACGCCAAGCGCCAGCAGAACGAAGAAGGCCGGGCTCCTGAACACCTGGCCCATGTCCAGCCGGGTGCGGGCCACAAGCTGAGCCCAGACCGTGGCGCCGCCCCCGCCGCGGTGTCCACAGCCTCGCGACGCTCCGCTTCGCGCTTCCTGATTTTGCCGGCCGGCGCCTCGAAGCGGAACAGGGCGTAGGCGGCGGCCAGGGCGGCGGCGCCCACGCCCGTCCAGATGAGGCGGTTCCAGAGCAGCGCGCCGTTAAGCGGCACGAGCAGGGTATTGCGCTCCGTAGCCGTCCAATAGCGCGTGGCGCTGCCGAACGCCGCCACGCCGAACGGCTCCACATAGGCCATGATTGTTCGAAACTGCGGCTTGGCCGCCAGCGCCACCGCGACCAGGTAGACGATCATGAAGCCGACCACGCCGACGTAGGTCGCCATCATCGAGCGTGTCGCCGTGGCGAGGGCGAAGAAGCCGGCGGACACCAGGAACAGCGTCGGCAGCACCAGGGCGACGTAGGTGTAGGCGTAGGCGTCCAGCCGCAGCGGCCCGACCTTCTCCCCATCCACCCAAGGCATGGCCGAGCCCACGATCATGGCGAGCGGGATGAACAGGAAGCAGATGGCGATCGCTGCGAACGCGCCCAGGAAACGGCCGTAAAGATAATCCGCTTTGCGCAGCCGCGTAGCGCGCAGGATCGGGCCGAAGCCGGTGTCGTCGTCCCTCACCACCACATTGGCGACGAAGGCGGTGGAGACGAACATGAAGAAGATGCAGAAGATCAGGCTCGTGGTGGCGATGGCGCTCGGCGAGTTGACGTGCACGTTGGCCGTGGAGCCGATCTGGATATTGTCGCTCGCCACCGACCCGAAAGTCATCAGGAAGAACAGCAGCCCCGCCACCCAGAACACCGGGTTCTTCAGCTGATAGCGGAGTTCAAAGCCGGCGATGGCGAGAAACATCGGCTCAGGCCGCCTGCTTCAGCCCGGTCCGGCGCGCGGCGTGCAGGCTGGAGAAGTAGACGTCCTCCAGCCCCCCGCGATGGGGCGTGAAGCCCTCGCCCGGGTCGGCGGGACTGAGCACGTGCACCACGGTGCGCCCACCCGCCAAGCGGGTGGAGATGAGATCGTAGCGCTCGCGCACGGCGGGGATGTCGGACTTGTCGACCGCCTTGGTCCAGATGCGTCCGTCCAGTTCGGCCACCAGCGTCTGAGGCTGGCCCTGGCGCACGATGCGGCCGTCGGCCATGATCGCCATGGCTTGGCAGAGGTCCGACACGTCCTCAACGATGTGGGTGGACAGCAGCACCACTACGTTCTCACCAATCTCGGCCAAGAGGTTCAGGAAGCGGTTGCGCTCTTCCGGGTCGAGGCCCGCGGTCGGCTCGTCCACGATGATCAGGTTGGGGCCGCCGATCAGGGCCTGGGCGATGCCGAAGCGCTGGCGCATCCCGCCGGAAAAGCCCGCCAGCGCTTTCTTGCGCGCGCCGTAGAGGTTCACCTGCTCCAGCAGTCGCTCGACCTCCGCGCGGCGCGCCTTGGGATCGGCGATCCCCTTCAGCACCGCCATGTGGTCGAGCATGTCGTAGGCGGACACCCGCGGGTAGACGCCGAAGTCCTGCGGCAGATAGCCCAGGGTGGCGCGCAGCCGCTCGGGCGTCCTGATCACGTCGATGTCGTCGAAGCGGATGTGGCCGGAGCTAGGCGTCTGCAGCGTGGCGATGCAGCGCATCAGCGTCGATTTGCCCGCGCCGTTCGGCCCGAGCAGGCCGAACATCCCGCGTTCGGCGCTGAAGGTGACGCCGTCCAGCGCGCGGACGCCGTTGGGATAGACGTGGGTCAGGTCGTCGATCTGGAGCATGGTCGGGTCCTCAGGCCGGACGCTGCATGCGCCGCCGCGCCGGTGCAAGTGAAGAGCCCGTAACGTAGACCCGGTGGAAAGCGCCGGCCGAACCCGTTAGGTCTGCGCGCCCGCCCGCCTGGCCTTTCAGAAGGAGCCCGCCATGTGCGATGCGCACTGGCCCGACATCCCCGACCTGCTGGATCGCAACCGCGCCTGGGCGCAGGGCAAGACGGCGGCCGATCCGGGCTTCTTCCGCCGCCTGGTCGCCCAGCAGGCGCCGCCCTACTTCTGGATCGGCTGCTCCGACAGCCGGGTGCCCGCCAACGAGATCGTGGGCCTCGATCCGGGCGAGATGTTCGTGCACCGGAACGTCGCCAACCTGGCGCCGCCCCACGACGCCAACTTCCTCTCCACGCTGCAGTACGCGGTGCAGGTGCTGAAGGTGCGCCATGTCCTGGTGGTGGGCCACTACGGCTGCGGCGGCGTGCATGCGGCCCTGGAGAACCTCAAGCTTGGCTTGATCGACCACTGGCTGTCGCCGATCCGCGAACTCGCGCGGGTGAATGCGGCGGAGCTGGCGTCGCTGCCGGACGGTGCGGCGCGGTTTGATCGGCTGTGCGAGCTGAACGTGCTGCGCCAAGTCCACAACGTGGCCACCAACCCCTTTGTGACGGAGGCTTGGGAGGGCGGGGCCGCGCTCACCGTGCATGGATGGTGCTACTCGCTGGCGAGCGGCCTGATCCGAGACCTGGGCGCTACGGTGAACGGACCGTAAGGCCGCTTACCGCAACGCCGCCTCCAGCGCGTCGCCAGGCTCAGCCGTCGCCAGCAGCGCTTCGAGGTCGCTGCGGACCAAGGCGACGCAGCCCTCGGTCGGCGCGTAGTCCGGCTTGGCCAAGTGCAGGAAGATCGCCGAGCCGAGCGCGGGAACGGGCGGGTCGTGGTTGTGCGCCAGGACGCAGACGAGGTCGTACAGGCCATCCTCGCGCCACATGCGCTCGCAGCTCGCCGCGTAGGGCAACTTGACGGCTCGGTTGTAGGCGCAATCGTTCGGGTCGTCGCACCAGCCGTCGTCGGGCGATAGCGGCGCGCGCGGGAGAGCCGTGACCGGCGCCAGGCCGCGATCGGGACGGTAGAGCACGCGAAGGATCGGCCAGACGCCGAGCGGCGTCGCCCCGTCGCCCTCGCGCTTGTCGGCCGCCGCGACGACCCCACCGCGGCCTAACGCGCAGCGCACCTCGCGCTTGCCGAGCGCCAGGCGACCGTCGCTGTAGGCGGTGAAGATCAAGGGCAATCCCCGCGTCGCTTTGCGCATCACGCGCGGCCGAGGCATATGCAGCGTCATGGCCCAGCAGAAAACCATCCTGATCGTCGATGACGACGAGGACCTTCGCGGCGCCCTAGCCGAGCAGATCGACGGCGAGGACGAGTTCCGCAGCGTTCAGGCCGCGACCGCGCGCGCCGGCCTCGCCGCCGCCGCCGAACACCGCCCGGACCTGATCCTGATGGACGTGGACTTGCCCGACCTCGACGGGCGCGAGGCGTGCGCGCAGCTCCGGCGCGAAGGCGTGGCCTCGCCCATCATCATGCTGACCGCCGCAGCCTCCGACGAGGACGCCGTGCAGGGGCTGGATGCGGGCGCTGACGACTACGTCATCAAGCCGTTCCGTTACGCGGTCCTGCTCGCCCGCATCCGCGCCCAGCTGAGGAGCCACGAGCAGTCCGAACACGCGGTGTTCCACATCGGCCCCTACAGCTTCCACCCGGCGCAGAAACTGCTCACCGACGAGCGCGCCCGCAAGATCAGGCTGACCGAGAAGGAGACCAACATCCTGAAGTACCTCTACCGCGCCGGCGAGAAGCCGGTGCCGCGAGAGGAGCTGTTGACCCAGGTCTGGGGCTACAACGCCGAGGTGACCACCCACACGCTGGAAACCCACATCTACCGCCTGCGCCAGAAGATCGAGCCGGAGCCGGGCTGCGCACGGCTGCTGCTGACCGACGTGGGCGGCTACCGTCTCGCCCTGCCGTAGGCGGCCAAGCTCTAGGCTGCCGACCGCTCGGCTGCCGGCCGGCGGCTTACTCGGGCGGCTCCTCCATCAGGTCGGGCGCGGGAAAGTCCAGCGCGTCCTCCACGTCCGCCAGCGCAGTCTCAGGCACGACCTTGCCCGCCACGCTGACGCCCGCGCGCGCCACGCTGCCCCGATCGCCGCTGACCAGCGGATGCCACCACGCCAGCCCCCTGCCCTCGTGCAGGCGGCGGTAGGCGCAGGAGGTGGGCATCCAGGTCAGCTCCTCGACGGCGGCGGGCGTCAGCTTGATGCAGTCGGGGACGTAGCGTCTGCGGCGCGGATAGTTGGTGCAGGCGCAGGTGTCTGTGTCCAGCAGACGACAGCTGATGCGGGTGGGGATGACCTCGCCCGTCTCCTCGTCCTCGAAGCGGACCAAGCAGCAGCGGCCGCAGCCGTCGCACAGGCTCTCCCACTCCGCAGCCGTCATCTGCGCCAGGGACTTTGTCTCCCAGTAGGGCCGCTCCGCCATCACGCCTCCGCGCCTCAACCGCAATGTAGGAGTTTGACGCTAGGATCGCTGCATCGCCGCCAAGATCGGACCTCAGCCTGACCTCGCCCCCCCCCATCCGTGCGGACCTTCGACGCCCGCCGCTCGGCCGGCTCGCGCGGGCGCTGATCGCGTTGCTCGCCGGCGCCCTGCTGCTGTGCGGCGTGTTCGGCTTGTGGCTGTGGAGGCTGGCGCTGCACGACCTGCCGGCCATCCCCGACCGTGCGGCCCTCTGGTCGCTGAACCGGCCGCCGGGCGTCACCTTCCAGGATGCGGCGGGGACCGTGATCGCCATTCGCGGTTCGCGCAACGGCCAGGCGGTCACGCTGGCGCAGCTGCCGGCCTATCTGCCCAAAGCCTTCCTCGCCGCCGAGGATCGGCGCTTCTACAGCCATCACGGGATTGACCTGACCGGCATGGCGCGCGCGCTGCGCGCCGACGTCGACGCCCGCCACGTGGTGCAGGGCGGCTCGACGATCACCCAGCAGGTAGTGCGCAATATCTTCCTCAGCCCCGACCAGACGCTGAAGCGCAAGGTGCAGGAGGCGATCCTCGCCTGGCGGATCGAGCGGGCGCTCCCCAAGACCACCATCTTGGAGCTATATCTCAACCGCATCTATTTCGGCGACGGAGCCTATGGCGTGGACGCGGCGGCCGAGGCCTATTTCGGCAAGCCGGCCGCGCGGTTGAGCCTTTCGGAAGCCGCGCTGCTCGCCGCCCTGCCCAAGGCCCCCTCGCGGCTCGATCCCGCCAACGACCTGGACGACGCGCTCGACCGCTCGAAGCTGATCCTGAGCGAGATGCGCCAGGACGGCTGGATCACCGCAGGCCAGCAGGCGGACGCCGTCGCCCACCCGCCCGTGCTGGCGCCGGAGAAGCCGGTGGAGGGCGACTTCGGCTATGTGCTCGACCTGGCGGCCTCCCGCGCCCGCGACCTGGCCCAGAACCGCGCGCCGGACCTGGTGGTGCGGCTGACGGTGGACCCGCGCCTGCAGGCGGTCGCCGCCCGGGTGGTGCGCGACGGCGTGGCGGAGGGGCGCGCGCTCGGCGCCAACCAGGCGGCGCTCGTGGCGCTGGCGCCGGACGGAGCCATCCGCGCGCTCGTCGGCGGACGCGATCACCGGGCGAGCGCCTTCGATCGCGCCACCCAGGCGCTGCGCCAGCCGGGCTCCGCCTTCAAGCCCTTCGTCTACGCCGCCGCGTTGGAGGCGGGGGTCAAGCCGTCCGACCTGCGGGTGGATGCGCCGGTCCGCTACAGCGGTTGGTCGCCCGCCAACTACGGCGGCGGCTACTCCGGCTCGGTGAGCGTTGCCGACGCCCTGGCGCGCTCGATCAACACCGTGGCGGTGCGTTTGGCCCATCAGGTCGGCGCGGCCAAGGTGGCCGAACTCGCCCAGCGCTTCGGGCTGACGATGATCCCGGACAAGCCGGACCTGTCGGTGGCGCTCGGCGCCTATGAGGTGGACCTGCTCGACCTCACCTCCGCCTACCAGGTGTTTCAGCAGGACGGGCGGCGGGTGGAGCCCTACCTCATCAGCGTCATCACCAACGCCCATGGCGATGTGCTCTACCAGCATCCGACGCCGCCGCCGCCCCAGGTGTTCGACCCGCGCAAGACCGCGCTGATGGTGTCGATGATGCAGGGCGTGATCACCCACGGCACCGGCAGGAAGGCCGACATCGGCCGCCCGGCCGCCGGCAAGACCGGCACCAGCCAGAACTGGCGTGACGCCTGGTTCGTGGGCTTCACCCCCGACTGGATCGCCGGCGTGTGGGTTGGCGACGACCGCGGCCGGCCCATGGCCAAGGTGGCGGGCGGCGAGCTGCCCGCCGAACTGTGGCGCCGCTTCATGCTGGCGGCGGAACAGAGCGCGCCGGTCTTGAACTTCCCCGCACCGGAGCCCGAGACGCCGGCCTCGCCCGCGCCCGATCGGGCCGAACCCTCCGCCCACATCGACGAGACCGACGAGCCGGATGCGCCCACCGGCGACGCCGCCGCCCAGGATGATCGCCGCGCCGGAAGCGACGACCCGCAAGGGCGCGCACGCTCGATCTCCGGCGACCGGCGCAGCTTCTATTCGGGATTGGCCGACGATTTCGGCCGCGAGGCGGGCGAGGCGGCCCCGAGCCAACCAGAAGCGGATGGTGAGGGCCAGGACGATCCCCGTCAGGGCGCCGAAGGACCGCAGCCCTGATCGTCTGAGTGCGCCGCGAGCGCCACGCGCAGCTGCTCCACCAGCAGATGGCGCAGGCGGGCGGGGGCCATGACCTGCACATCGGCGCCCCAGGTGAACAGATGCAGCGCCAGCTCGCGCATGCCGCTGGCGCGAAAACTCACCGTCACCGAGCCGTCGGGCTCCGGCGTCAGCGCCTGGCCGACGTGGAAACGCCAGCGGCGCGCAGAGTCTACGGCGCGGGGGGAGAAACGCAGCGCCACGTCCTCCATGTCGTCCTGGTAGATGCCGAAGCTCTGGTCCGCGTAGGCCTGCAGCGAGAAGCCTTGCGGCCGGCAGGCGGGCCGCGCTGAAGCCTCGATCCGCTCGATGCGGTCCAGCCGCCAGTTGCGCGGCGCGCCGTCCGCCTCCGCCGCCACCAGATAGTTGCTGCGCGCGAACAGCAGCCCGTAGGGCGTCACCTCCCGCGTCCGGCCGGGGGAGGAGCCGCCGGCGTAACTGAAGCGCAGCGCGACGCCCGCCTTCAGCGCCTCGCGGATGACGCCCAGCACGACCTCGTCCTCGAACGGGCGGGGGCCTGCCTGCACCGCGATCGCCTCCGCCTGCAGCAGCGCCTCAAGGTCGGGCGCGAGGCGGCGGCGGACGGGCGCACGCAGGGCCGACAGCATCTTGGCCTCCAGCGCGCGCAGGGCGCCGGCACCGGCAAGCGCTGGCGTCACGGCGCGGATCGCGAGCAGCCCGCCCGCGAGCCGGGCGGCCGCGAGGAGGCCACGGCGCATCAGCCCTCGCCCGAGTCGAGCAACAGGATGGTGGGGGCGTGGTCGGGCGAGTAGTTCGGGATGTCGGCGACCGCCGCCTGGCCCTCGGGCGAGCCCAGTCCGGCCTTGATCCCCTCGATCGACGGCCAGGTGCCCACGAACATCCAGAAGAACGCGCCCTCGCCGCCGTCCGGCCCGGTCGCCGGACCGTAGCTGCTGCCCTGCAGGCCCGGCATCTTCTCGACGAGCGGCATGTGGACCTCGCGGAAGTGCTTGGCGAAATGCGCCGGGTCGGCCGGCTTGGGGTACATGACGACGAGCTTGCTCACGATGGTTCTCCGCGTGGGTGCGAAGCGCTATATTGGCGATGGCGCCGATCCCGTCCACCGGCAAGGCCGGCCCGGCGGGACGCGCGACCACGTCTCGTGAGCGGACCGATGCGCGCGCCCAGCGTCTTCACCATCTCGCCCGCCCTGCCCTTCATCGACACGTTCGTCGACGCCTTCCTGCGCGGCCAGGTGGTCGGCCAAGTGGTCGGCCAGAAGGTCGACGACGTGGTCGGCCAGATGGTCGGCGACGTGGTCGGCGGCGTGTCGCGCGACGATCCCCTCGCGCTCGCCGACGTCACCATCTTCGTGCCCACGCAGCGGTCCGGCGGCGCGCTGGCCGACGCGTTCCTGCGGCGGGCGGCGACGCCCTCCATGGTCCTGCCGCGCATCCTGCCGCTCGGCGCGCTGGAGACCACCGAGCCGGAGGCGATCCTCGCGGAGCCGGAACCG
>CAXTUT010000010.1:0-22776 GCA_964247465.1 uncultured Caulobacteraceae bacterium
CCAGCATCGACGCCACCGCCTTCCACCCCAGGACCGGCCAGACCCGCATCCGCGCGATGGTGGAGACCCGGCCCGACTGGCTGATCTCGCGCCAGCGCGCCTGGGGCACGCCGCTCGCCATGTTCGTGGACAAGGCCACCGGCGAGCCGCTGCGCGACCCAGAGGTGAACCGCCGCATTCAGGACGCCATCGCTGCCGAAGGCGCCGACGCCTGGTTCACCCGCCACTCCGCCGAGTTCCTCGGACCGAGCCGCGATCCTGACGACTTCGAGAGGATCGAGGATATCCTGGACGTCTGGTTCGACAGCGGCTCGACCCACGCCTTCACGCTTGAAGGGCGCAAGGACAGCCGCTCTCCGGCGGACCTGTATCTGGAGGGCTCGGACCAGGCGCGAGGCTGGTTCCAGTCCAGCTTGCTGGAGGCCTGCGGCGCCTACGGGCGGGCTCCCTACAACGCGGTGCTGACCCATGGCTTCACGCTCGACGAGCAGGGCGAGAAGATGTCCAAGTCCAAGGGCAACACCGTCGATCCGCTCAAGGTGATCAACGAGAGCGGGGCGGAGATCCTGCGCCTGTGGGTCGCCATGGTCGACTATGCCGAGGATCAGCGCATCGGCAAGGTGATCCTGCAGACCGCCACCGACGGCTACCGCAAGTTCCGCAACACGCTCCGCTACCTGCTGGGCGCGCTGCAGGGCTTCGACGACGCCGAGCGGGTGACGCTGGACGACATGCCGCCGCTGGAGCGCTACGTCCTGCACCGGCTGTGGGCGCTCGACGGCCACGTCCGGGCCGCCTACGCCAGCTATCGCTTCAACGACGTGTGGCGGCCCGTGTCGGAGTTCGCGGCGCAGGAGCTGTCGACGCTCTACTTCGACATCCGCAAGGACGCGCTCTACTGCGACGCGCCCTCCAGCCTGCGCCGCCGTGCCGCACGCACGGTCATGGACGCCGTGTTCGAGCGGTTGACCGTTTGGCTCTCGCCGTTGCTGCCGTTCACCTGCGAAGAGGCGTGGAGCACGCGCTTCCCGGAGGCCGGGTCGAACTGCCTGCGCGTGATGCCGGAGACGCCCGATGCGTGGCGGGACGAGGCGGAAGCGACGCGCTGGACCGTCGTGCGCGACGTCACCGCCTTCGTCACCGAGTCCCTGGAAGGCATGCGCCAGAAGAAGCTGATCGGCTCGGCGCTTGAAGCAGCGCCCGTCGTGCAGCTTCATGGAAAGGCCGCTACAGGGGTGTTCGACGGGCTCGACGCCGCCGAAGTCTTTCGAACCAGCCAAGCCACCCTGCTGCCCGGCGACGGCGGGGATCACGTCGGCGCCATGGTGGATCAAGAGCTGGCCCTGGGCGAGAAGTGCGCCCGCTGCTGGCGCATCCTGCCCGAGGTGCACGCGCCGGCGTTCCTGTGCGAGCGCTGCGAGGCCGCCGTCGCCGAGATCGAGGCGCTCGCGTGACTGCGCCAATCGAGATCGCTCCCGCTTCATCCCGTACCCTCGTGACGCGGTTTGGCGGGTTCGCCTACGCCTGCGCCGCGCTGATCGTTTTGGCCGACCAGGCGTCGAAGGCGTGGGTGCTCTACGGCCTGCGTCTGGCGTATCGCGGACCGGTCACCCTGCTCCCGATCCTGCGGCTGAACCTGACCTGGAACCCGGGGTTCAGCTTCGGGCTGCTGGCCAAGGTGGAGCTGGCGCGCTGGGGCCTGTTCGTCTTCTCCATCGGCGTGGCGATCGGCCTGGCCATCTGGGCGCGGCGGTTGCGGCGAGCCTGGCCGGCGCTGGCGCTCGGGCTGATCATGGGCGGAGCGGTCGGCAATGCGGTGGACCGGGTGCGGTTCGGCGCGGTGGTCGACTTCATCGACGTGACCGGGATCGGCTTCTTCCCGTGGATTTTCAACGTCGCAGACAGCGCCATCACGGTCGGCGTCGTCCTGCTGCTGCTGGACAGCCTGTTCACCCGGCCGGAGGCGGGTTCCTGACGTCTGCGACGCAGGCTGCGTCGCCAGCGCCTTTGCACGGTGCAGCCGGCTGATGTATCGGCGCTGCAATCAGGCTGCGGGGCCACGGAGTCGGTGATGAGTTTCAAGCGCAGCTTTGGCACTGCGATGGTTGTAGGCGCTGGTTTGGCGACGATGGCGTTTCTGGCCGGCTGCGGCACGGTCGGCGACGCGTTCAGCACCGCCAAGCTGGCGCCGGACGAATTCCGTGTGGTGACCAAGGCGCCGCTCGTCGTGCCCCCCGAATACGCCCTACGCCCGCCCGCGCCCGGCCAGCCCCGGCCCCAAGAACTGCAGCCGGAAAGCCAGGCGCGCCTGGCCCTGCTCGGCGCACGCGACAGCGCCTCTCGCAGCGAGGGCGAACTCCTCCTCGTCAACAAGGCCGGCGCCGAGAAGGCCGATCCGCTGATCCGCTACGTGGTCGACGACCAATACGGCGAGATCTCCCACAAGGAGAAGCCTTTCGCCGACCGCGTCATGTTCTGGCGCAAGGGCCAGCCCATCAACGCGGAAGTCAGCGCTGAACAACAAGCCGCCAATACCCCCGACCCCGTCGATCCCGTGGTGGTGCAGAAGACCATTGCTTCGCTCACGGGCGATAAGACCGTGGTGATCCAACGCGCCCCGGCCAAGCGCCACATCAAGCTGCCGGGTCTCTAGACCACTCGCAGACCAGGACGCCGCCTGCCGGGCGACCACGTCACCGCCGGTCGCTCAGCTCCATGAGGTCGTAGGGTACGGTCTTGCGGTCGTTCAACGGAACGCTCAGCGCGCGATCCAGCGGCGGAAAGGCGCGTTGGGGGCAGTCGGAGCGCTCGCAGATGCGGCAGCTGACCCCGATCCGCGTCGCGGGGCCTTCGAGATCCAGCCCCGCCGAATAGACCATCGCGCTCGCGTGCTGGATCTCGCAGCCCAGCCCAAGCGCGTAGCGGCGGTCGGGCGTCAGATAATCTCCTGAACGCTTCACCTCGCTTCTGGCCATGCACAGATAGCGCGCCCCATCGGGTGTCTCCGCGACCTGGGTCAGGATATCGCCCGGGCGCCCGAACGCCTCGTGCACATTCCAAAGTGGGCAGGCTCCGCCGAAGCGGGCGAACTGAAGTCGCGTCGCGCTGTGGCGTTTGGTGATGTTGCCGGCCATGTCGATGCGCACGAAGTAAAACGGGACGCCCTTCAGCCCTGGCCGCTGCAGCGTACTCAGGCGGTGGCAGACCTGCTCGAAGCTTGCGCCGAAATGGGTCTGGAGCCGCTCCACATCGTGGCGCATCCTCGCCGCGGTCTCCATGAACGCGCGATAGGGCAGCAGCAGCGCGCCCGCAGCGTAGTTGCCGAGCCCGATGCGACAGACGTCGCGAGCGGCGGAGCTGCGGAAGCGGGCGCGTTCCAGCTCCTGCTCGATCAAGTCGTGAAACTCGAGCTTGGCGAGCTGGTGGGCGAGCTGGAACGTCCGCGTAGGCGTCGGCTGAGCGCCATCGACATAGAGCCGCCGGGACACCGGCTCGAAGCGGTGCAGGGGGCCGCCGCTCTCGCGCGTGCGGATGACGCTGACCGCGTGTAAG
Organism: uncultured Caulobacteraceae bacterium; assembly: GCA_964247465.1. Classification (GTDB taxonomy): domain Bacteria; phylum Pseudomonadota; class Alphaproteobacteria; order Caulobacterales; family Caulobacteraceae; genus CAHJWH01. The sequence continues at coordinate 3,553 of CAXTUT010000010.1, forward strand.
GCCAGCAGCGCCTGGGTCAGCGCCGCTTCCGGCGGCGTCGCCTTGCCGATCAGGATGTGGGCGGCCAGCGCCTCGGCGGCGGTGTCCAGCGCATCGAGATAGTTGTCCTTGTAGTGGAAGAAGTCGCGCACCTCCTCGTAGGGCAGGCTGGCGCTGACCGACGCCGTCTCGTCCAACGACACCGTCTCATCCATGGCCTTGAACCGTTCGTCCAGCCGGCGGAAGGCGCGGTGCAAGGCCAGGAACTGGCGCGCCAACACCGGCGTGGCGCTCGCCGCCTGCTTCACCTCGGCTGCGGAGGGCGGATCCCCGTAGGCTGCGGCCTCAACCGTCGCCTCGCGAAGGTCCGCCGCTAACCGGCCTTCGTCCCCCACGTCGAAGGCGCCGGCATCGACCTGAAACACCTGGGTCAAAGCGATCAGGACGCGGGCGGTGACGGGGCGCTGGTTGGTCTCGATCTGGGATAGGTAACTGGGTGACAGGCCGAGTCGGCTCGCGCAATTCTCCAGCGTCCACGTCCGCGCCTCCCTCAGTCGCCGCAGGCGCGCGCCAATGAACAGCTTGTCGGCCATCGCAGTTTCGCAATCCGTCAGCACGCGAGCATCAGGTCTACGCAAATTGGCACGTTTTGCGAAGCGCGCTGATGGCTTTGAGGCTAGGTCATCTCCGGCGTCGCTTGGGACTGAAACTGGTGCAGCATATCCTCGACGAACTCGAGCGGCGGCGCGAACAGGCGCGCCAGGGCGGAGGCGCGCGTCGGGTGGACGCCCAGCACGCCAAGGGCAAGCTGACCGCGCGCGAACGCATCGAGCTGCTGCTCGACGAGGGCTCGTTCGAGGAGTTCGACATGTTCGTCGAGCACCGGGCTGTGGACTTCGGCATGGACAAGACCCGCGTGCCCGGCGACGGCGTGGTCACCGGCTGGGGCACGGTCAACGGCAGGGTGGTCTATGTCTTCTCCAAGGATTTCACGGTCTTCGGAGGCAGCCTGTCCGGCGCCCACGCCAAGAAGATCATCAAGGTCATGGAACAGGCGCAAAAGCTCGGCGCCCCGGTCATCGGTCTGTACGACGCCGGCGGCGCGCGCATCCAGGAGGGCGTGGAGAGTCTGGCCGGCTACGCCGACATCTTCCTGCAGAACGTGCTGGCGTCGGGCGTCATCCCGCAGATCAGCGTGATCATGGGGCCTTGCGCGGGCGGAGACGTCTATTCGCCCGCCATGACCGACTTCATCTTCATGGTGAAAGACACCAGCTACATGTTCGTCACCGGCCCGGACGTCGTCAAGACGGTGACCAACGAGGTGGTCACCGCGGAGGAGCTGGGCGGCGCGCGGGTGCATGCGGCAAAGTCGGGCGTGGCCGACGGGGCCTTCGAGAACGACCTGGAGGCGCTGACCCAGGTGCGCCGCCTGATCGACTTCCTGCCGCTCTCCAACCGGGAGACGCAGCCGCATCGCGAGAGCTATGACGACGCAGAGCGGGAAGATCGCTCGCTCGACACGCTGGTCCCGTCCAATCCGAACAAGCCCTATGACATGAAGGAGCTGATCCTCAAGGTCGTGGACGAGTCCGATTTCTTCGAGATTTCACCGGACTACGCCAAGAACATCGTCATCGGCTTCGGCCGCATGGATGGCGATACGGTGGGGTTCGTGGCCAACCAGCCGCTGTCTTTGGCGGGCGTGCTCGACATCGATTCGTCGCGCAAGGCGGCGCGGTTTGTGCGCTTCTGCGACGCCTTCTCCATCCCCATCGTCACCTTCGTGGACGTGCCGGGTTTCATGCCGGGCACGCGGCAGGAGTACGGCGGGCTGATCAAACACGGAGCCAAGCTGCTGTTCGCCTACGCGGAGGCGACGGTGCCCAAGATCACCCTGATCACCCGCAAGGCCTATGGCGGGGCCTATGACGTCATGAGCTCCAAGCACCTGCGAGGCGACTTCAACTACGCCTGGCCCACCGCCGAGATCGCGGTCATGGGCGCCAAAGGCGCGGTGGAAATCATCTTCCGCGCCGACGCCCATGACCCCGAGAAACTCGCCGAGCGGGAAGCCGAGTACAAGGCGCGCTTCGCCAACCCCTTCGTGGCCGCCCAGCTCGGCTACATAGACGACGTGATCATGCCCCACGGCACCCGGCGTCGGATCGTGCGCGCCCTGAAGAGCCTGAAATTGAAACAGCTTTCCAATCCGTGGAAAAAACACGACAACATTCCGCTTTAAGGATCAGGATATGTTCAGCAAAATCCTGATCGCCAACCGCGGTGAGATCGCGGTCCGCATCATCAAGACCTGCCGCCGAATGGGCATCGGCGCCGTCGTCGTCTACTCGGAAGCCGACGCCGACAGCCTTGCGGTCGAGATGGCCGACGAGCGCGTGTTCATCGGCCCGCCGCCGGCCAGCCAGTCCTACCTGCTGGCCGACAAGATCATCGCCGCCTGCAAGGACACGGGCGCGCAGGCGGTGCATCCCGGCTTCGGCTTCCTGTCGGAAAAGGCTGAGTTCGCCCAAGCCTGCGCTGACGCCGGGATCGTTTTCATAGGCCCCAACCCACACGCCATCGCGGCCATGGGCGACAAGATCGAGTCCAAGAAGTTCGCCCAGGCCGCTGGCGTCTCCTGCGTGCCCGGCCACATCGGCGAGATCGAGGACACCGCCCACGCCATCCGCATCTCCGAGGAGATCGGCTATCCGGTGATGATCAAGGCGTCCGCTGGCGGCGGCGGCAAGGGTATCCGGGTCGCCTACTCGCGCGCGGAGGTGGAAGAAGGCTTCCCGGCGGTGCGAGCGGAGGCCAAAGGCGCCTTCGGCGACGACCGCATCTTCATCGAGAAGTTCATCACCTCGCCCCGCCATATCGAGATCCAGGTGCTCGGCGACAAGCACGGCCACGTGGTCCACCTGTTCGAGCGCGAATGCTCGATCCAGCGCCGTAACCAGAAGGTCATCGAGGAGGCGCCCTCCCCGCTGCTCGATCCTGAGACGCGCGCCGCCATGGGCGCCCAGGCGGTCGCGCTGGCGAAGGCCGTCGACTACGACTCGGCCGGCACGGTGGAGTTCGTCGCTGGCCAGGACAAGTCCTTCTATTTCTTAGAGATGAACACCCGTCTTCAAGTGGAGCATCCGGTCACCGAGCTGATCACAGGCCTTGATCTGGTGGAACAGATGATCCGAGTGGCGGCAGGCGAACCGCTGGCGTTCACGCAAGATCAAGTGAGGATCGACGGTTGGGCGATCGAAAGCCGGCTCTATGCGGAGGACCCCTACCGCAGCTTCCTGCCGTCCATCGGGCGGCTGGTGCGCTACCAGCCGCCGCGGGAAGGCGCTCACGGCGCCTGCCAGGTCCGCAACGACTCAGGCGTGCGCGAAGGCGACGAGATCTCGATATTCTACGACCCCATGATCGCCAAGCTGTGCACTCACGCCGCGACGCGCGAGGCGGCGATCGACGGCATGGGCCGCGCGCTGGAGGACCTGGAGATCGAGGGGCTCGGCCACAATGCACCCTTCCTGTCGGCGGTGATGGACCAGCCGCGGTTCCGCTCCGGGGCGCTGTCCACCCGCTACATCCAAGACGAGTTCCCTGCGGGCTTTGCAGGGCTGGAGCCCACGACGGACCAGCTTGACCTGATGACGGTGGCGGCGTGCTGGATGCATCGCGTGCAGATGCTGCGTGCGCGACGGGACGGCGGCAAGCTGTTCGGCGCGCCGGTAAGAACGGACTTCGTCGTGGTCATCGACGCGCACACACGTGCGGTGAAACTCGGCGGCGAGAGCTCCTCGCTGGACGTGGAGCTGACGAGAGAGGGCCGCAGGCTGCGGCTGGAAGGCGTGGAGTGGCGGCCGGGCCGACGCCTGTTCAAGGGCGTCCTGGACGGGCGCGCCTTCAGCGTCGAGGTTCGCCCCGCCGCAGAGGGCTACGTGGTCCGTCACAGGGCGGCCAGGGCCAAGGTCTTGGTGCTCACGCCGCTGTCGGCCGAGCTGCATGAACGCCTGCCCAAGAAGGCCGCCGCCGACACGTCCAAGCTGATCGTCTCGCCCATGCCGGGGCTGGTGGTGAGCCTGGACGTGGAGGTGGGACGCGAGGTCAAGGCCGGCGAGGCTGTGGCCGTGATCGAGGCCATGAAGATGCAGAACCTGATCAAGGCCGAACGCGACGGCGTGGTGAAGTCGGTCGGCGTCAAGGCCGGCGACAGCGTCGCCGCCGACGAGATGCTGGTTGAGTTCGCCTAAGCCGACCTCCAGCGCCTACAGCCAAATCTACTCGCGCGAGAGACACGTCCATGAAGCTCGACTCCTCCATCTGCGCCGTGGTCACCGGCGGCGCGTCAGGCCTCGGCGAGGGTACGGCGCGAGCGCTCGCGGCGCTCGGCGTCAAGGTCGCCCTCTTCGACATGAACGCTGCGCGGGGCGAGGAGATCGCGCGCGAGCTCGGCGGCGTCTTCTGCAAGGTCGACGTGACCTCCGATGCAGAGGTCGCCGCAGGCTTCGTCGCGGCGCGCGCCGCGCACGGGCAGGAGCGCGTGCTCATCAATTGCGCGGGCATCGCCACCGGGGCGAAGACGATCGGGCGCAAGAAGGACACGGGCGAGATCACCGTCTTTCCGCTGGAGGTGTTCGAGCGCACGGTGCGGATCAATCTTTTCGGCACCTTCCGCTGCCTGACCGCATCGGCCGCGGGCATGGTGGCGCTGGAGCCGCTGGAAGACGGCGAGCGAGGCTGCATCATCAACACCGCGTCTGTCGCGGCGGAGGACGGCCAGATCGGCCAGGCGGCCTATTCGGCCTCCAAGGGCGGCGTGCTGGCCATGGCCCTGCCGATCGCGCGCGACCTGATGAACGAGGGCGTGCGCGTCAACACCATCCTGCCGGGCATCTTCGAGACGCCGATGATGGCCGCCATGCCGCAAAACGTACGCGAGAGCCTCGCCGCCAACATCCCCTTCCCCAAGCGCCTGGGAACACCCGCGGACTACGCCCGCACCGCCATCGACATCCTGGAAAACGTCTATCTGAACGCCGCCGCCATCCGTCTGGACGGCGCGATCCGGCTGGCCCCTCGCTAGGTCGGCGCAGGGACCAGCGGCCCGGACGCTCCAAGCGCCGCCACCGGCATGACGGCGCGGGTGTGCAGCGAGGGCTGGGGGCACAGCAGCCGTGTGGCCACGATCACGAACATCACCCAGCCTATGGTGTTATAATAGAGAATGGAACTCTCGGTGAGGTTGAACAGGGTGAACATGGCGATCAGCGGAAGGGCGATGTACGCGTCCGAGCGCCTGTAGGTCACGACCAGCGTACTCACCCAGGTGATGAGCAGCAGCGCCGCCCAGATCCAGACGGAGTAGACGCCCAGGCCGAGCCAGAGGTCCAGCCAACCATTGTGCGCGTAGGCCGGGCGCGCCCCATACTGCTTGATCACCCAATAGACCGGACCCCAGCCGGTGTGGTCGGTCCAGACCGCGCCATAGCCGAAGCCAGTGCGCGGGCGCAGGGCGATCTGGCGCAAGACCGCGGCCCAGATGCGCGTGCGCCCCGTCAGCGTCGCGTCCTTGCCGAGCAGCCCTAGCAGCGTCTGCGGCGCGAAGGACACCAGGAAGCCGAGCAGGCCCACGCCCACGACGCCGAAGAAGCTCGCCACCACCGCCATCGCAGGCCCTCTTCGCACGGCGACGGCGAAGGCGAAGCAGACGCAGCCGATCACGGCCACGACGAGGGATGTCTTGGACGTGGACAGCAGGAGCAGGGCCGCGCCCAGCAGAGCCCCGGCCGCCCATACCCATCGTCTCGGACGGTCGAGCAGGAAGGCGCCGCCGCACAGGATCATGGTCTGGGCCGAGATGGCGCCCAGTCCGTTCTTCTCGATGAACAGGCCGTCCCAGGCCCCGGGAAAGTCGACCTGCATGCGCCCGAACTTCGGAAGCAGCAGGGCGGCGAAGACGCTGGCCACTGCAATCAGCACGTAGGTCAGGGCCAAGGCGCGCGTCAGCTCGCGCCAGTCTAGCCGAGCGGCCACCGCCACGCCGCAGAAGCTGCATAGAAACAGGGCTATAGAGCGCCGCTCCGTCGTGGACGGATCGATGGACCAAAGGCTCGAGACGAAGGCGAAGCCGACGAGCGCCCAGAGCAGCGGCAGGCGCACGACCGCTTTCAGGATGTCCCACGGTCCGAGCGCCACGAGCGCGAGCCCGGCGACATAGCCCGGATAGTAGAGCGAGCGGATCAAGCCGCTGTCGGCCGGCTCGGTCCCGCCGCCGTTGAAGGGCTTCAGCCACGCCTCGCTGAAGATAAACACGACCAAGACAGCCAGCAGGAAGCTCCAGCGGGCCTTGGACGTCGCTCCGAGCAGCGGCGCAGCGGCCTTGGCCTCAAGGCGGATCGAAGCGTAGCCGGTAAAACTCATCGCCTTAGCTGCGGCGTCGAGGAGGTTGCGAGGCCAACTTTGCGCGCGAAGGCGATTTGAGCCTCGACCATCCTGTCGGCGGCAAAGACAGGGGCGACCAGCGGCAGCAACAGCCTCGCCCCGTGGGTCGAGAGGTGGTCGGCATCGTAGTAGAGCGGATGGCCCTGCGAAATTACCCTGCATCGTTCGGGGCCGCACAGCACCGAAGCCGGGTCGATCACGCCCACGCCGTACCGGAGGGCGAGGCGAGCGATCGTGTTGCGGACGAAACGTTGGCGCAACACGTAGGCGGCACGCGTGGGCGACAGCTCCACCCGCTGGTGCAACACCATCGCCCGCGCCAGGGTCTCGGCCACCGGGCGGCCGACCTCAGGCACCGACAGGACGATGTAGACGCTGCGCCCCTCGCCGCGGAGCGTGGCCAGCGTTCGTTCGAGCCCGGCGGCGAAGACGGCGTGATCGCCTGCCCGGCCGCCCACGCCTTGGTTGGCCGTTCGCAAGTCGCGAAGCACGACCGGCGGCGCGTCCTCCTTGTAGAGCTGGCCCTCGGCATAGCCCGCCCAGCGGCCGGCCAGCACTACGGTGCGGATGTCGTAGCGTTCGATCAGCGCCAGCGCGGCCGCGTTCAAGGGCGGGCAGAGGTTGTCCTCATGCTCGTGCACCTCGACGCCCAGCAGGGGCGGACAGCTGCCATGGGTGATGTCGACGCCGGAGACGCCGTGCGCCTTGGCCAGCGCGTCGAACGCCGACATCATCGCATCGGCGTGGGAGTCGCCCCAGACCGCCAGGGTCGGCCGCCCGGACGTTCTGGCGCCGATGCGGCAAAATCGGCCCGCGTCCAAATCGGCCGGCGTCAAGGCGAAGCAACGATCCCGGTAGGCGTTGTGGTCGTCGGCTCCGGCGGCCAGGGCTACGGCTGCAGGTGTCAGGCGCTGCGGTACGCCTCTCGCCAGCGCCACCGCTGCGCCCCCGAAACAGGCGGCGACCACGGCCGCTGCGCTGGCGACGAACAGCGCCGGACGGCCCGCCAACAAGCGTCGCGTCCGGAACGGACGTTCCACAAACCACCAGGACGCCGTCGCTACAGCGAAGGCCAGCACGAGGACGGCGGCGCGAATCCATGGGCCGGGCTCCTCCAGCATGTAGTAGCGGGTGAACACCAGCAGCGGCCAATGCCAGAGATAAAGCGAGTAGGAGATCAGTCCCAGCAACACCAAGGCGCGCACACGAAGCGCCCGGACAGCGAGGGTGGCCGCTCCGTGCTGTCCTCCACCCGCCCAGATCAGCAAGGCGGCGCCGACGCAGGGCGCCAGGGCGTTCAACCCGGGGAAAGGCGCGGTCGACGGCAACAGCCATCCCGGCGCCACGACCAAGGCTAGCCCCGCCAGACCGCCTGCCTCCGCCATCCAGCGGCGGGCCGGCGGCGGCGACACGCCCATGGCGAGAAGCGCGCCTGTGAGCAGCTCCCAAGCCCGGTCAAGCGGCAGGTAGAAGGCCGCCCTCTGATCGTGCGCCACCTGCCAGAGGCTGAAGCCGAACGAGAGCGCCCACAGCACGGCGAACACGCCGATCAGACCCGCGCGGCGGCCCCTGCACAGCCTGGCGGTGGCCCACAGCAGCGGCGGGAACAGCAGGTAGAATTGTTCCTCTACCGCCAACGACCAGGTGTGCAGCAGCGGCGACAGGCCCGCTCCTACGTCAAAGTAGCCTGTGTGCCGCCAGAAGAAAATATTGGACACCGACAACGCCGCGGCTGCCTCGCTTTCTCCGAAGAGCTTGAAATCGTCAGGCAGAAACAGCGCCGCGCCGATCGCCGAGCCGAGCATCATGACGAAAAGGGCGGGCAGGATGCGCCGCGCGCGCCGTTCGTAGAAACCCACGATGCTGAAGCGCCCGGCCAGCAGGTCGCCGTGGAGGTTGGCGGTGATCAGATAGCCTGAGATGACGAAGAAGACGTCCACGCCCACGAAGCCGCCGGACGCGGCGGCGAAACCGGCGTGGAACAGCACCACCATGCCGACGGCGATCGCGCGGAGCCCGTCTATGTCGGCACGATACCTGGACAACGTCCGCTCCGTCGCGCCTATCGCGCAGGCCCCACCCTAGCGTCAGCGGGTTGACGCAAGCTTCACGCGAGGCTTGCTTTCGGGGCCGACTAAAGGTGCGGGAGCGTTCATGGCGAAGAAGTCCGATCCCGTCGCCGAAACGGAGGAGGCCGCCGTCGTCGAGCTGGAGCGCCTTGCCGCCGCCCTCGCCGAACACGACCGGCTGTACTACGCCGAACAGGCTCCCGCCCTGAACGATGCGGACTACGACGCCCTGAAGCGCCGCAGCGCCGAGCTGGAAACCCGATTTCCCCACCTCGTGCGGCCGGACTCGCCCTCGCTGCGCGTGGGATCGCCGCCGGCGACGAGCTTCGCCCCCGTGCGGCACGGGACGCCGATGCTGTCGCTGGACAACGCCTTTTCCGAGATCGACATGGCCGAGTTCGTCCGCCGTGTGCGGCGCTTCCTGAAATTGGACGCCGCTGAGCCCGTCGCCTTCACCGCGGAGCCCAAGGTGGACGGACTTTCGGCCAGCCTGCGCTACGAGCACGGGCGGCTGGTCCGAGGCGCGACGCGCGGCGACGGCCGCACCGGCGAAGACGTCACGCCCAACCTGCGGACGATGGGCGACATCCCCGAACGCCTGGCGGGCTCCGGCTGGCCGGACGTCATCGAGGTGCGGGGCGAAGTCTACATCGGCCATCAGGCCTTCACCGCGATGAACACGACGGCGGAGGCGGCGGGGGCCCGCACCTACGCCAATCCGCGCAACGCCGCCTCCGGATCGCTACGCCAGATCGATCCCGCGATCACCGGCGCCCGGCCGCTGCGCTTCTACGCCTACGCCTGGGGCGAGGTCAGCGCCGCCTTCGCGGCCACCCAGACCGAGGCGCTTCAACGCCTGCAGGACTGGGGCTTTCCCGTCAGCGACCTCTCGCATCGCGTCGCCGGCGAAGACGAGCTGGAGACGCAGTATCTCGCGTTCGAGACGCTCCGCCCCACGCTCGGCTACGACATAGACGGCGTCGTTTTCAAGATCGACCGCCTGGACTGGCAGGCGCGGCTCGGCGAAGTCGGCCGCCTCCCCCGTTGGGCCATAGCGCGCAAGTTCCCGCCGGAACAGGCGCGGACACTTGTGAGGGACATAGAGGTGCAGGTCGGGCGCACCGGCGCGCTCACGCCCGTCGCCAAGCTCGCGCCGATCACCGTCGGTGGCGTGGTCGTGCAGAACGCGACCTTGCACAACGCCGACGAGATCGCCCGCAAGGACGTGCGCATCGGCGACACCGTCGTGGTGCAGCGCGCAGGCGACGTCATTCCGCAGGTTGTCGAGGTGATCGCGGCGGCCAGACCAGCGGACAGCCTCTCCTACGTCTTTCCCGATACCTGCCCCTGCCCTCTGAAGACGCCCATAGCGCGCGAAACCACCGCCGGCGGCCAGGAGACGGTGGTGCGCCGCTGCACCGGCGAGATGGCCTGCCCCTTCCAGCGGCTGGAGCACCTCAAGCTGTTCGTCTCCAGGCGGGCGTTCGACATCGAGGGCCTGGGCGAGCGCCAGCTCTCCGCCTTCTACGACGACGCCCTGGTGCGCGAGCCGGCCGACATCTTCCGCCTCGCCCGTGATGAGGACGCCCTCGCCTTGTTGCGCACGCGCGAGGGTTACGGCGAGACCTCCATCCGCAATCTGGTCGACGCGATCGAGGCCCGACGGGTCATCGGGCTGGATCGTTTCATCTTCGCCCTCGGCATCCGCCACGTGGGCGAGACCACGGCCATGACCCTCGCGCGGGGCTACGGCTCGCTGGAGGCCTTCCTCAAGGCGATGGACCAGCTGGCGTCGGGCGACGCAGACGCCGCCGAGGAGCTGGACGCCATGGACCAGGTGGGCGACGCGGTCATGGCGGCGGCCCGCGGCTACTTCGCCGAAGACCATAACCGGGGACGGGTAGCCGCCCTGGTCGCGCAGTTGCAGGTTGAAGACGCCGCGGCGGTGTCGGGCGACACCGCGGTGGCCGGCAAAACGATCGTGTTCACCGGCGCGCTGGAGACGCTTACGCGCGACGAAGCCAAGGCCCAAGCGGAACGGCTGGGCGCCAAGGTGTCGGGCTCGGTGTCGCGGAAGACCGACATCGTGGTGGCCGGACCGGGCGCAGGCTCCAAGCTGAAATCTGCGGAGGCGCTGGGTCTGCAGGTGCTGACCGAAGCCGAGTGGCTGGTCCTGGCCAGCGGGTCTTGATCATGGCTGATGCGTGCGGTGCTCTTGAACGCAGACCCGGCGAGTACGTTAGGACGTCCAGACATGGGAGGTCACACTTGCGTACATCCATCCTTTGCGCCCTGACGGCCACGCTCGTCACGGCGGCTGCAGCCGCCTCAGCGTCCCCGGTCGAGGGCCTGTGGCGCGCCCCGGTCAAGAACGCTGTGATTCGCATCTACGATTGCGGCGCCAACGTGTGCGGCAAGGTGGAAGACTCCGACGACCTCCGGGCCAATCCCGAGCTGCGCGATTACAAGGACAAGGAACCCAGTCTGCGTCAGCGCCGGATCAAGGGGCTGGAGATGATGATCGACTTCAAGGGCGGCCCCAGCGAGTGGACCGGCGGCACGCTCTATGACCCGGCGAGCGGCAACACTTATCACGGCTCTGTGAAGCTGGTCAGCCACGACACGCTGGAACTGAAAGGCTGCATCTTTGGTCCCCTCTGCCGCAGCCAGACCTGGACCCGCGAGCGCTAGGCCTCCGCGCCTTCAAAGGGGCGCGCAAACGGCGCTAAGCCAGTCGGCCACGCGGCCATCCAGCCGCGGGCCGATCTTACCAAGGACGTCGGCGTGGTAAGCGTCTATCCACGTCTGTTCCGCCCTATCCAGGAGGCTCGTTTCGATGAGCCGCCGGTCGATGGGCGCGAACGTCAGGGTCTCGAAGGACAGCATCGGGCGGTCACCCCCCTCTATCAACGTCGGCGGCATGACGACCTGCAGGTTCTCGATGCGGATGCCATAGGCCCCGTCCTGGTAATAACCGGGCTCGTTGGACAAGATCATGCCCGCCTGGAGAGCCGTCGCGCTCGCCGCCTTGGCGATGCGCTGAGGTCCTTCATGGACGCTTAGATAGGAGCCGACGCCATGGCCGGTGCCGTGGTCATAGTCCAGCCCCGCCATCCAGAGCGCTTGGCGCGCCAGAACGTCGAGTGATGAGCCGCTCGTGCCGGCCGGGAAGCGGATGCGCGCAAGCGCGATATGGCCTTTCAGAACCCGCGTGAAGCGGTCGCGCATCTGTGCGGTCGGCTCACCCATGGCCACGGTGCGGGTGATGTCGGTGGTCCCGTCCTCGTATTGAGCGCCTGAGTCCACCAGCAGAAGTTCACCGTGCGCGGTACGACGGTTGGTTCGGTGGGTCGGCCGGTAGTGGACGATCGCGCCGTTCGGCCCTGCGCCGGCGATGGTGTCGAAGCTGAGGTCCTTCAGAGCGCCCGTCGCCTCCCGAAACGCCTCCAGCCGGGTGACCACTTCTATCTCGTCGGGCAGGCTCGTCTGAGCGTCGGTCGCCAGCCAATGCAGGAAGTTTGCGATGGCGACGGCGTCGCGCAGGTGCGCTGTACGTGCGCCGTCCACCTCCACCGCGTTCTTGCAAGCGCGCGGAAGGGCGCAAGGGTCTGCCCCACGCACCACCTGCACGCCTGCGGCCTCGAGAACACCGAAGTACCAGGCCGAAGATTGCGCCGGGTCGACCAGCACGCGCGCGCCGGCTAATTCGCTCTGCAGCGCCCGCTCCAACGCTTCAGGACGTTCCAGCGTCACGGTGTTGCCGAGCCAGCCGCCCAGATCGGCGCCGACCTTGGCAGGGTCCAGGAACAGCCGCGCCGAGCCGTCAGCGCGCAGGATAGCCTGCCCAAGGGGAAGAGGCGAGCGGATCACATCATCCCCACGTAGGTTGAACAGCCAGGCGACCGACGCCGGCGAGGTAATCACCGCCACGTCGGCGCTGGCCTGCGCCAGGTCGCGGCCGACGCGCGCCCGCTTGTCCTGGCTGTCTTCGCCCGACATCGTCGCCGGATGCGGCCGCACCCGTGCCTGCGGCTGGGCCGGACGCTGGGCCGCCCAGGCTGCGTCGACCGGATTCGCCTCAATAGGTTTCAGATCGGCGCCGGACCTGCTGACGGCGGCTTTCAGAACCGCGAGCTGGTCTGGGCTGTGCAGGCGGGGATCGTAGCCGATCGCCTGGCCGGGCCGTGTCCGCGTTTCCAGGTAGGCCGCCACGCCGCCTTCGACCAGGTCGCGTCGCTCGAAGAGCGTTGCGTCGGTCTGCGCGGCGAGCTGCAGCGTGTAGCGCCCGTCGCTGAACACCGCCGCCTCTTCGCCCATCACCACGGCTGCGCCGGCCGATCCAGTGAAGCCCGTGGCCCAGGCAAGTCGCTCGTTGGCGGCGGGCAGGTACTCGTTCTGGTGCTCGTCCTCATGGGGGATGAGGAAGCCGTCCAGGCCCTGCTTGGCCATCTGAGCCCGGATCAGCGGCAGGTGCTCGGCCCCAAAGGATGGGTCCGCGGCGTCGTCGAAGGTCTGGCGCATGGCGTTAATCTAGCGCGTGCCTCGATCGCCGCAAATACGTGCGTCACTGGCGCGCCTGACAGCGTGCAAAGGTGGGACTGCCGGCCAACTTGCGCGTTCGAGCGTCATGGCGCCTTCGCCCGAAGATCCCGTTCGCACGCTGCTCCGCTACGCCATGGCTGTGATCTACGTCCCGTTCGGCGTTGTGCACGTGGTCGCGGCCAAGGCGTTTCTGCCGATCATGCCGCCCATGATCCCATACCCGCAGACGGTGGTCGTGCTGACGGGGCTATGTGAGATTGCAGGCGGATGCGGACTGCTCATACCCTGGACACGCAAGTGGGCCGGCATCGGCCTGGCGCTCTACGCCGTCGCCGTGTATCCCGCCAACATCTATCACGCCCTGTCGCACCATCACGTCCCGCTCTTGCCCGACAGTTGGTGGTACCACGTCCCACGGTTGCTCTTCCAACCGGTGTTCGTGTGGTGGGCCTTGTTCGCCGGTGGCGTGATCAGCTGGCCGAAGCGCGGGAGGAAAGCGGCATGAGCAGGCTGTGGGCTTACCTGATGATAGGGACGCTCTGCGCGACGCTCCTCGCCGTCGCCGCATCCGCTCAGCCGCCGGTCGAGCATCTCCCGGAAATCCTGCAGCTTCAGATCGATCAGCAGCCGGCGTGGCGCGCCTACCGCGACGCCGTAGCCGAAACGCAGGCCGACGGCGCACACGACGCGGGCTTCGCCACCCAGCTGAACGCCATGACGACGCCCCAGCGGCTGAACGTCCTACGCGACCAGCTTCGCGTGCAGCAGCAAGGCTTCGAGCGTCAGGCGGCGGCGACGCAGGCCTTCTACGCCACGCTCTCCCCCCAGCAACGCCACCTCTTCGACGACGTCACCCGGCTGCCTGCGGGCCGTGACCTCGGCCGATCGTCTCCCCATGATCAACGGCCGACACCGCAGACGCTCCGTGTGCCGCCTGCACAGGCAGGCCTGCCGCCCCTCGCGCCTGGCTCAAGGCCCTGACGCCACCTTCCATTCTCGACATGTTCAGCGGTGCGTCCAGCCAAGCCGGTCGAGCTTGACCTGCCGGCCGTCCAGGCTGGCGGAAACGCCCGTTGACTGCGCCGTCACCGTCCCGATGACGCTGAGGGAGACACCCGCCTGTCGCGCTAAGGCCACGATCGCGTCCACTCGATCGTTCCGAACGGTGCAGAGCACCTCGTAGTCGTCGCCAGCCGCGGCCAGGAACAGCAGCGCCGCCAAACGGTCAGGCTGCAAGGCGACCCAGCCCTCTGCAGCGGGCGAAAGCGGCGTCCGCTCCAGCGCGACGGAGATGGCCACGCCGCTCGCCCGCGCGATATGGCCGGCGTCGGCCAGCAGGCCGTCGGAAACGTCGACGGCGGCGGTGGCGTAGCCACGCAGCGCGGCGCGCAAGGCGAGCCTGGGAACCGGCAGGCGATGGCGGCCGGCCAGAACTTCGACGGCCTCCGGAGCCAGCTCCGTCAGGCCTTCGGCCAGGGCGCGCAAACCCAGACCGGCGTCGCCGATCGTGCCCGAGACAAGGACCACATCGCCCACCCTGGCTCCGCTGCGCTTCACGAGCTCGCCTGAAGGCGTCCAGCCCAGCATGGTCATGCTGGCCGTGAGAGGCCCGGGCGTGGACACGGTATCGCCGCCGAGCAGGCGCACGCCGAACAGCGCCTGATCCTGCGCCAGCCCGTCTGCGAAGCGCCGCCGATCGGCGAAGCGCACGTCCGGCGGCCAGGCGAGCGCAAGCAGGTAGCCATGCGGCTCGGCGCCTTTCGCGGCCAGGTCGGACAGGTTGGTCCGCAGCAACTTGCGCGCGACCCGGTCTAAGGGCTCGTCCGGAAGAAAGTGAACGCCTTGCACCATGGCGTCCTTGGTGATGACCAGGTCGAACCCGGGGCGGCCCGGCAAGACGGCGACATCGTCGAGCAGGTCCAGCGCCTCGGGCGCGCCATCGGTCAGCGGGCGATACAGCCGCGCGATTTGCTCGAACTCGTCCGGTTCGACCTCTTCGGTCGACGGATCGCCGTACGTTTCATCGGTAAGGACGACGCCTCGGTCCGAAGAGCCGACCATGGGGCGAACGGTCAGGCCGCGCGCATGTCGCGAGCCACGGCGTCAAGCGCGCCGTTCACGAAGGCGACCTCCTTCGCGTCGACGAACGCCTTGGCGAGCTCGACATATTCGTTGATCACCACCTCCACCGGAACATCCTCGCGAGACTGCAGTTCGTAAGCCGCACATCGCAGAACCGCTCGAACGGTGGCGTCCAGCCGCTCCAACTTCCAGTTGACCGCCAGGTGACGGCGAATGGCGCTGTCCAAGCCGACTTGATCGGCCACGACGCCTCGCACCACCTGCGCAAAGAAAGCCTCGTCCGCGTCCGCGAGACGCTGGCCTTCAAGGTCGCGCCCGAACCGGTGTTCGACGAACTCGCGCACCACCGCCTCCACACCGGCGCCGGCGACCTCCATCTGGTAGAGGGCCTGTACGGCCGCCAGGCGCGCCACGGTGCGGGCCTGGCGATCGTGCTGGGTCAGCGTCATCGGCGACGCCCTCATGCGCCCATCTCCTCACCGACGGCGTCTTCCCCAAGGCCTTCTTCGCCCAGGAACCGGGCGAAATCGGAGGTCTCGCGGAAGTCGCGGTACACCGAGGCGTATCGCACGTAGGCGACCTCATCGAGGCCCTTTAGCGCCTTCATCACCATCTCGCCCACGATGGACGAGGCGATGTCCGTCTCGCCCAGGCTTTCAAGCTGGCGCACGATGCCCGACACCATCCGCTCGCTGCGCTCCCCGTCGATGGGGCGTTTGCGGAGCGCGATGGCGATGGAGCGGACGAGCTTCTCGCGGTCGAACGGCGTGCGCCGGCCCGAGCGTTTGACCACCGTCAGCTCTCGCAGCTGGACCCGCTCGAAGGTGGTGAACCGGCCGCCGCACTCCACGCAGATGCGCCGCCTGCGGATGGCGGCGTTGTCTTCGGAGGGGCGGCTGTCTTTGACCTGGCTTTCGGCATGGCTACAGAAAGGGCAACGCAAGAGTTCGCGATCCTTCCGGCGTCAGGCGTAGATGGGGAAGCGGCCGGTGAGGTCCAGCACCTCGTCGCGCACGCGGGCCTCCACCACCGGATCCCCCTCGCCGTCGCCCGACAGGGTGTCCACGACGGTGGCGATCAGTTCGCCCACCCGCTTGAACTCGGCCTTGCCGAAGCCCCGCGTCGTGGCCGCGGGGGAGCCCAGGCGAATGCCGGAGGTGACGGTGAAGGGCGCGGTGTCGAAGGGGACGCCGTTCTTGTTGCAGGTGATGTTGGCGCGTTCCAGCGCCACCTCGGCGGCCCGGCCGGTGGCGTGCTTGGGGCGCAGGTCCACTAGCATCAGGTGACTGTCGGTGCCGCCGGACACGATGTCGAGGCCAGCGTCCCTAAGCGTGGCGGCGAGGACGCGGGCATTGTCGATCACCGCGCGCGAATAGGTTCGGAACTCGGGCCTCAGCGCCTCGCCGAAAGCTACCGCCTTGGCGGCGATCACGTGCATCAGCGGGCCGCCCTGCAGACCCGGGAACACCGCGGAGTTGATCTTCTTGCCCAGCGCCTCGTCGTTGGAGAGGATCATGCCGCCGCGCGGGCCGCGGAGCGTCTTGTGGGTGGTGGTGGTGCAGACGTGAGCGTGGGGGATCGGGCTTGGGTAGACGCCGGCCGCGATCAAGCCGGCGTAGTGGGCCATGTCGACCATCAGATAGGCGCCGACCGAGTCGGCGATCTCGCGGAAGCGCTTGAAGTCGATGTGGCGGCTGTAGGCCGACCCGCCGGCGATGATCAGCTTGGGTTTCGCTTCAAGCGCCGTGTCGGACAGCCGGTCATAGTCGATCAGGTGGTCGTCGGGGCGCACGCCGTAGGTCACCGGATGGAACCACTTGCCGGAATAGTTCGCCGGGCTGCCGTGGGTCAGGTGGCCGCCGGCGGCGAGGTCCATCCCCACGAACGTGTCGCCGGGCTTCATCAGCGCCAGGAACACCGCGTTGTTGGCCTGGGCGCCGGAGTGGGGCTGCACGTTGACGAAGCTGCAGCCGAACAGGCTGCGCGCCCGCTCCTGAGCCAGCCTCTCGGCCTCGTCCACATACTCGCAGCCGCCGTAGTAGCGCTTGCCGGGATAGCCCTCGGCATACTTGTTGGTCAGCACAGACCCTTGCGCCTGCAGCACCGCACGGCTGACGATGTTCTCCGAGGCGATCAGCTCGATCTGGGTCTGCTGGCGATGCAACTCCTCGGTGATCGTGTGCAGGACGTGCGGGTCGGATCGGGCGAGGTCGTCGCCAAAGAAACCGGCGTGGGTGTCGCCGCGGGCGAGCTTGGGCGCGGTCAGCGTGTCGGTCATCGGGCGGACGCCTCTGCGGGTGGTCGGATTGATCTAGGCCGCCTCGCCCCTCTCCACAATGCGCAGAATATGTGGCTTCACCAAGTCAGCGTCCACGATAGTCCGGAGCAAGCTGGACAAGCGCTCGGTCAATGGCTTTCCTCACCGCGGGACGGTCGATGATCTCGCCACAATAGAGCACGGGCGCCGGCTCGTCCCTTGGCGGGTTTGCGTCCAGATGGACAACCGCCATGCCGCCCTTCTTCAGTTCCGTCTTCACGGCGGCGCTGACTGGCGTGTAGGCCTGGACGTCCCCCTTACCACGCTGCATCACGGCGGAGCCCCAGGCGTCTCCCTGCGCCTTGAGATATGGATTGCTCTGGTTTGAGAGACAGGTGGCGGTGGCGAAGCCTTCTACGTCCCGCGACGCCGCGCTACGACCGGCCGCCCAGCCGGATGATCCGCAAAGAGCGCAAGCCACGGCGAGCGAAAGTCCAGCACTAAACGTCGCCTTCCCCATTTCAGATCAGCTCCCAGAACTCGCCACGCGAGGTCTTTATCTTGGGATTGCTGGGACTGACGTATGTAGAATAGTTGTCGTGGTCAGGTTCACGGTAGCCGGCACCGTTCCACAGCGCAATATGGCCCGAAGCATCGCTCCAGTTAAGCACTCTTCTCTGCGGCCCCACCCAGCCAAGTGTAGAGGTCCTTCAGCGACGGGTAGCTGACGTGATCAGGAAAGTTCGTCCACAAGGCTTGCAGACTGGGCTTGATCCGCACCTCTCCTGCGAGCTAAGCCGCCACCCCGCCCATCCGCTTGACGTTGCACCGCGTCCACAGGCCCTGCATCGCGCGCACCAAGTCGTCCATCATGGCGTCGGTGTGGAAGGGAGTGGGCGTGAAGCGCAGTCGCTCGGTCCCCTTGGGCACGGTCGGGTAGTTGATCGGCTGGACGTAGACGCCGTGGTCGGCCAGCAGCAGGTCGCTGATCAGTTTGCAGTGCACCGGGTCGCCAACCAGCACCGGCACGATGTGGCTTGGATTGTCCATCACCGGCAGGCCGGCCTCGTGGAAGCGACGCTTCAGGGTGGTCGCCCGCTCCTGATGGCGGACGCGCAATTCGTCGTGCGCCTTCAGCCAGCGCACGCTGGCCAGGCCCGCGGCGGTCAGGGCGGGAGGCAGCGAGGTGGTGAAGATGAAGCCCGAGGCGCAGAGCCGGATGGCGTCCACCAGGTTCGCGTCGCCCGCGATATAGCCGCCCATCACTCCGAAGGCCTTGCCCAGCGTGCCCTCGATGATGTCGATCTCGCCCATAACGCCGTCGCGTTCGGCGACGCCGGCGCCGCGCGCGCCGTACAGGCCTACCGCATGCACTTCGTCGATATAGGTCATAGCGCCGTAGCGCTTGGCCAGGGCGACGGTCCCGGGGATGTCGGCGATGTCGCCGTCCATGGAATAGACGCTCTCGAAGGCCACCAGCTTGGGGGCGTCGGCCGGGGCCGCCTTCAGCAACTGCTCCAGATGCTCCAGGTCGTTGTGGCGGAAGATGTGGCGCCGCCCGCCGCCGTTACGGATGCCCGCGATCATGGAGGCGTGGTTCTCGGCGTCGGAGAAGACGATCAGGCCCGGCAGGATCTTGTAGAGGGTCGACAGCGACGCCTCATTGGCGACGTAGCCGGAGGTGAACAGCAGCGCTGTGTCCTTGCCGTGCAGGTCGGCCAGCTCCCGCTCAAGCTCCACGTGGTAGTGTGTGGTGCCGGAGATGTTGCGCGTGCCGCCCGAGCCCGAGCCGCAGGTGGCGATGGCGTCCTGCATGGCCGCCAGCACCATGGGGTTCTGGCCCTGGCC